>JQOA01000012.1 GCA_000753945.1 Smithella sp. D17
GCGGCAGACTGGTCTTTGGTGCTCAGGTAACAGGCATTGAGGCAGGAAATGTGCGTTATCGCCAGGGAGATACAGAACGTATGGAGCATGCAGCCATGATAGTGACTGCCATGGGTGCCAAGTCGGATAATTCTCTGGAGGATGTGCTCAAAGAGTTGATCATTCCCTATATAATAGTTGGTGATGCCAAAAGTCCTCGCCGCGTTCTGGAGGCTATCCATGAAGGCCACAGAGCAGGGGGCGAAATATAATATCAAGTTGCCTGCAAGCTACCGCATTACAGGCAAGAGACATTTCAGCTAACGAATTCCAACTTCGTTCGTTCCTGTAATTTGAGTTTCACTGCCGCTGCAATATCATCTTTGATTTAGAAATGGTCTTAGTGTTAATACCAAGTCGTATTCAAAGGATAACGAATCAATGTAGTCCGAACCAAGCCGTTTCGAAGCGTACGTCACTGGTGAAGACTGCACCGGATGCGCTATTTGTGCCGAAGAGCGTTGTCCGATGAAGGCTATCGAAATGAAAGATGATGTTGCATTCGTCAACACCAAGGAATGCATTGGTTGCGGCTTGTGTGTGACCGGATGTCCGGCCGAAGCTATTAAGCTTGTTGAAAGAAAACAAATTCCCTCTATTCCGGCTACAGTCAGGGAAATGGGAGCAAAAGTACTTCAGGAAAAAGGAAGACTTGACGCTTTTCAACAAAACGGACATACTATGGCTTGCCCCATCGGAAATCTCTCGCTGGAGCTGGCAGGCACTAATGAACGTTTACGTGCCTTCCGAAGCTACTTGACAGGATATTTTGAAAACATTAAAGCATAGGAAAAGAAAAGAAGAGGCATGACAATGATTTTAAATGGGGTAAACTGATAACATGCATGAACTTCCCGTTACGGAGAGTATTTTAAAGGTTGTCCTAAAACACGCAGAAAAAAACAATGTGCGTCAAGTGGTGTCTATTAGTCTGCAGATAGGTAAACTCAGCGATCTCGAAGACGAATGGATTCAGCGCTATTTTGATTACCTGAGTAAGGGCACTTTGGCCGAAGGGGCAAAACTCAAAATCGAGCGAATGCCGATTATGGTGCAATGCAGTGATTGCGCTACTTCTTATGAAGCCCAGGCAACAAATTTAGGTGAGCTTATCTGTCCAGCCTGCGGAGGAAAAGACATCACGCTTGTTTCCGGAAGGGAATATTACATCAAAGATATGGAGGTACAATAGTGGAAGAGGTCAGGCTGATAGAAGTTAAAGAGGAAATCCTGGCGGACAACGTCAAAGTAGCTACCGAAGTCCGGGAACGGCTCCGCAAGACGAAGACCATGCTTTTGAACCTCATGTCTTCACCGGGTTCAGGTAAAACCAGTTTGATTCTTCAAACGATTGCCAATCTGAAAGACAAATTGCGTCTTGGTGTGATTGAAGCGGATATCGATTCCAAGGTGGATGCCGAAAAGGTTGCCGCCCAGGGCATTTCAGCCGTTCAGCTCAGGACGGGTGGATTCTGCCATCTCGACGCTACTATGGTTACTCAAGGTATTAATGCCCTGGCTGTGAACGATCTGGATCTTATCATCATCGAAAATGTAGGGAATCTTGTTTGTCCCGCCGAGTTCGATACCGGCGCTCACAAAAATGTGATGATCCTGAGTGTTCCCGAGGGTGACGACAAACCTCTTAAGTATCCCCTGATGTTTTCCATCTGTGATGTACTGCTCATTAATAAAATTGATTATTTGTCTCTCAGCAATTTTGACATGTCGGCCGTGCGTAAACGAGTCTTGGTTTTAAATCCCCGCATCACCATCATAGAGGTTTCCTGTGTAACAGGATCGGGTATAGAAGACTGGATCACCTGGTTGAAGAAAGAAGTTGACACCTTCAGGCAGTTAAAATAGTTCTCCACCTGAAGTATTGGTAAAAGCAAATTATGGAAGCAACACAAGCGCGTAAAAACAAGGTTGCTGTTAACAGAGGTAATCTGAATTTTACGGCGATTGATTTTGAAACTGCTAACTACGAAAGAACCAGCGCTTGTCAGATAGGAATAGTAGTTGTTAAAGGAATCATCATGAAGCGTTAAGTGATGCGAGGGCAGCGGCCTTGATTGCATTGAAATTGCTGGGATAATAATTGACTTTAGCCAAACATTTGCATTATGCTCACTTTGTGATACAAACTCCTGCAAATATAGTAAATCTTCAGTTTTTCGATTTTTTACTCCAAAATTGATGAAGTCGTAAAAAGTCGAAAAACCGTCATACCGGTGAAGGCCGGTATCCAGAACCTATTGAAATAACTGGATTCCCGCCTTCGCGGGAATGACAAAAAAGGGCAAAAGCGACTTTTTACGAGATCATCAAAATTGATATTTTAGGCATTTTTTATGTCGATAAAGTGTCTTTATTTGAGGAAACTACGTAAAAAAGTAAAGAAGATCAAAGTACTATATATTGTGGTATAAATTATTAGATAACACCATTTGTTGTATTTTTTCTTTACAAAGGAATAATCTTTTGCTAGAATTTTATAAATTCCAGCACAGACATTGAACAGAAAATTTATGAATTTAAAAAAGCTAGAAATATCCGGTTTTAAATCATTTCGCGACAAAGTTAGTCTTGATTTTCACAACGGAATCACGGGAATCGTTGGACCCAACGGTTGCGGAAAGTCCAATATCGTTGACGCGATCCGGTGGGTCATGGGTGAACAACGCGTCAAAGCTTTACGCGGGACAAAAATGGATGATGTTGTTTTTAACGGCAGCCAGGATTCCGCGCCGGTAAGTATAGCGGAAGTTACCATGACTTTGGTTGCCAATGGTCAAAGTTTTCCGGGCGCTTATTCTGAATTGAGTGAGATTTCTGTTTCCCGTAAGGTTGTTTGTGAAGGTGAGCATGAATATTATCTTAACAAGGTTCCCTGCCGGCTTCTTGATATCAAAGAATTCTTCATGGGCACAGGTGTTGGCGCCAGAACATATTCTCTGATTGAGCAGGGGCATGTGTCAAATCTTGTTGAAGCCAAGCCCGAAGATAGAAGGTTGTTTATTGAAGATGCCGCCGGCGTCTCCAAATATAAAAGCCGCAAGGAAGCCGCAGTCCGTAAAATGGAAGCGACAAAACAAAATATTTTGCGGCTGAACGATATCATTAAGGAAGTAAAATCTCAGCTCAATACCATTTCCCGCCAGGCCAAAAGAGCGGAACAATATAAAAACATAAAGCAGCAAAGCAAAGAAGCGGAATTAACAATTGCCCTGCAAAATTATGTTGAACTTGCCGGGAAAGAATCTTCTTTACAGGCTGTGCGAGCCCAACTTCAAGATGAGAATTCAGGCATTCATGCAAATCTCGAAGCTAAAGAATCAGCGTTAGATGAGCTGAAAATGAAACTTTTGGAAAATGAAGAGTTGATTGCCAAAAGCCAGCAGGAACTCTACGAGATAAAAAATACAATCAGTATTAAAGAGAAGAATATCGAATTTGCCAGCCGCCAGGTAGAGGACACCTCGGAACGCAAGCAAAAAGATTTAGCGGAAATTCAACTGCTCCGGACGAAAAAAGCTGATTTGGTTGTAGAAATTGAAAATCTGCGAACAAGTGCGGCTGACGCCGAAAGTAAAATTGCCGTCCTAAAAACAGAACATGACGAAATTCAGCAAAAAGTTCAAGAACTGAACGATATTGATAAAACAGCAAATGCTCAGTTGGAAGAAAAGAAAATTTTATATATCGATATAGTGACGGAAAAAGCCAGGCTCAAGAACATGATTTCCAGTCTGAGCAGAAATATCGAGGATTTGAAAAAACGCGAAGAAAGAGAAACCCGTGAGCTGGACGATGATAAAAAAATGTTTACTGATTTAACAGGCAAATTGGCATCGGTAAATGAAGAGTTGACCAAGGATGAAGAGGACATCGTTCAGTTGGGAGAAAGAAAAGCGATGGCCACGAGCGAGGTTGAGAGATATAAATCGGAGTTACAATCAAACGAGGAAAGCATCGCTAAAATTAAGGAAGATATAAATGTTAAATCATCCCGATTGGTTTCCCTGAAAGAATTTCAGGAAGCATATAAGTGGAGTAATGAAGGCGTTAAAACGATCATTGAAAATAATGAACAAAGAGATAATTTCTACGGAGTTGTGGCTGATCATATAAATGTTTCCCGTGAATATGAATCTGCTGTGGAAGCGGTGTTGGGAGAAAAGCTTCAATATGTGGTCGTCAAAAGTCAGGAAGACGGTGTACGTGCTATCGATCATTTAAAAAACTGTCAATTGGGCCGCGGCAGTTTTGTATCCGTGGATTTGAAAAATCATGAAGCAAAAACTTTCAGTGAAGAACATCTTCAGGAAGCTGAATATTTGTTGCAGAAAGTTAAAGTTCATGAGGATTTTAAACAAATTGCCGAATGTCTTTTAGGCGATGTTCTAATCATACCAACCATTGAAAAAGGTCTTTCTCTCTGGAAGAAAAATGGTTTTAAAGGGACTTTTGTTACACCGGATGGAGATATTATCAGTCCGCATGGCGTGCTGACAGGCGGCAGCGGAGCGGCGGTGGAAAAAAGTCTTTTAGCGACGAAAAGGGAAATTAGTGAACTGGGAAACGAAGTATCATCGCTCTCCTCAGATTTAGAACTAAAGACAGATCAAAAAAAGAAACTTGTTTCCATGATAGCTCAATGGGAAGAAGAATTGGCTCAAATGAGAACCAGGATTCATTTGCTGGAAATTGCTATTAACGGCAGGAAAAAAGATCACGAACGTTTTGGAGACGAAACAAACAGATTAAAGCAGAGAATTGCTGTTTTGGAATTTAACCGGCAAAACATAAAGGCGGAAGAAGTTGAAGCCGAAGAAAAGTTGCAAAAATTCAACGCCGATCTTTTACGCAAAGATGAAGAAGAAAAAGAAATCAATGCGCTCATTTCCAATTTAAATGCGGAAAGAGATCAGACGCGGGTGATAATTGATGAACAGGAGCGTTATTTAACAGACAAAAAAATAGAGATGGCTTCTTCAGAAGAGAAAAAGGAAGCTGATTTACGGACAATATCGCGACTGCAAAATGATATCAGTGCAATAGAAAATGAAGATATGGTTAAAGGTGAGGAGATTGTTTCCTGCGAAAAACAGATTATCGAATTAACCCGGACAATCGAAACTGAGCAAACGATACTCAAGGAACTTTATTCCGGATTTGCAGCACAGGAAACGGTTCTGGCAGAAAAAAAGGCGGCGCAGAATCGGGAAGACGCGCAACTGAAAATAAAAGAAAATGAAATCAGGGAAATAAAAAAGAAACTTGATGAATTACGTCAGCAGATAAATGAAATGGAAATTCAGTGTCGCGAAGTGGCCTTAAATGGCGAAAATTTGAGAAAGATCATTGCCGAAAAACATGATCTTGACCTGAAAAGCATGGTCGGCGGATTTACGAAAATTGAAGAGGAAAAACTTACCGAACTCATCGCCTTACTGGAAAAAAATAAACAAATAATAGATGAATTCGGCGAAGTAAATTTGCTTGCCCTTAATGAATTTGAAGAGCTCGATAAACGTTATAACTTCTTATCGGCACAAATATCGGATCTGAATACTTCGCTTAATGTTTTGCAAAGGACCATTACACGCATTAATAAAATTTCCCGCGCCAGATTTGCCGAAACCTTTGAAGCCGTTAATGCCTGCTTTAAGGACGTATTTGCGCAGATCTTTCCGGGAGGCCGCGGAGAGCTTTTGCTGACTGATGAAAATGATTTGCTGGAAACAGGAGTTGATATCGATATTCAGGTCCCCGGCAAAAGAAGACAAAATGTTAATCTGCTGTCCGGTGGTGAAAAGTCACTGGTGGCGGTTGCTTTGATTTTCGCCATTTTAAAGTATCGTCCTTCGCCGTTCCTGGTTCTGGACGAAGTTGACGCTGCCCTGGATGACGCCAATACCAATCTGTTCAACCGGCTGATTCAGGATGTTGCCCGGCAATCTCAGGTTGTTATGATTACGCACAACAAGAGTACAATGGAAGTTGCCAACTCTCTATTTGGAGTAACCATGCAAAAACAGGGGATATCTTCTCTGGTTTCCGTCAATCTCAACTAGCCCACTTTTAAATCAAAGCGCTATTTTTGTTGGCACAGCCTGGCCCGGCGCAGGCCGGGGCTGCCGGTTTTTTCAACGTATAACCTGATGCTTTACTTCTTCATAAAAAGCGGTTATTAATTATCATCGCATAAGAAAGGTGTATGTATGGCAAAGATAAGTTTTTTTGAAAAAATAAAAAATGGGCTGACCAAAACAAGGAATGCTCTGACGAAAAATCTGGATAATCTTATTTTCGGCAGAAGAGTTCTGGATAAAGAACTCTTCGATGAACTGGAAGAGCTTTTAATTTCTGCGGATATGGGTCCCCAGTTTACCTGCGATTTGATTGATGATGTTAAACAGCGCGTCAGCCGTAATGAACTACAGAACGCTCAGGAAATAAAAAAGATTTTGCAGGAGCGGATGATTGCCATTCTGCAAAAGATGGAGAAGCCCCTGTCTATTCCTAAAGGGAAACCATTTATTATTATGACTATCGGGGTCAATGGCAGCGGTAAAACAACCACCATAGGCAAATTAGCGAACTCACTGAAAAGTGATGGCTATGAGGTCATGCTGGTTGCCGCCGATACTTTCCGGGCGGCGGCTGTCGAACAACTGGAAGTTTGGGGTCAGCGCGTGGGCGCTCCGGTTATCAAGCAAAAAACGAACGCCGATCCCGCAGCGGTTGTCTTTGACGCTATGGCAAAGATTAAAGCCGGATATTCCGGAGTTGTTATTGTGGATACGGCCGGCCGGTTGCATACCAGCGTAAATTTGATGGAGGAATTGAAAAAGATAAAAAGAATCATTAACAAAGAAATGCCGGAATTGTCGCCGGAGATATTACTGATTCTTGATGCGACGACAGGCCAGAATGCCGTTGTTCAGGCCAAGACGTTTAAAGAAGAAATCGGAGCGACCGGTATTGTTCTGACTAAACTTGATGGCACATCCAAGGGCGGCGTGGTAGTGCGCATAGCCAGTGAGCTTGCCCTGCCGGTCCGGTATATCGGGGTCGGCGAGGGTCTGGATGATTTGCGCGTTTTCGACAGCGGTAATTTTACAAAAGCTCTTTTGGACTAAATTGTTATGAAATCAGGCAATATCTCATGAATAAAATCTATGCCATAGGAGATATTCACGGCTGTCTGGAAAAGCTTAAAGATCTGATGTCCAGGATTGATATCGACAGACAAAATGACACGCTGATCTTCATCGGTGATTACATTGATCGCGGTAAATACAGCAGAGAAGTTGTCGATTATGTTATCCGGTTGCAGGGCGAGTATAAAAATACAGTCTGCCTGCTGGGTAATCACGAGTACATGCTTGTACGTTACCTTGAGTGTGTGGATGAAGATATTTATTTGGGAAATGGCGGCATAAATACCCTTCAATCCTATGGAATTTTCCTTTCCGATGGTGCAGAAGAAAGAAAGCGTAAGCTTCCGGGGAAACACCGGCAATTCTTCGAATCGCTTTTGTCTTATTATGAAACGGAAGATTATATCTTCGCTCACGCCGGTCTTAAGCCTGGTGTAACCTTAACCAAACAAAAAATAGATGATTTGTTATGGATAAGATACGAGTTCATACAATCCGAGAATGACTTTGGTAAAATAGTTGTTTTTGGCCATACTCCTTTGACGAAACCTTTAATTGATAAAAATAAAATAGGTATAGATACCGGTGCGGTTTATGGTGGAGTGCTTACTTGTGTGGAGCTGCCGGAAGTAAAAATTTATCAGGCGTAAATATGAAAATTATTGAATGCGTACCGAATTTTAGCGAAGGGTGTGATTCCCGGACAATCACGGCGATTGCTGCTGTTTTTAAATCATTTCCCGACGTGCAACTGGCTGATTTTAGCGGTGATGCCGATCATAATAGAAGTGTTTTCACCTTTTTGGGAAAGCCGAAGGATGTGCTGTCCGCGGCGCTTGCTGCCTGTGGTAAAGCTCTGGAACTGATTGACATGCGTAAACAGGCCGGAGCTCATCCGCGTTTGGGCGCAGTTGATGTTGTGCCTTTTATTCCACTGGGAACGGCGAAGATGAAAGACGCGGTTGATCTGGCCCATTCTTTCGGGAAACAATTGGGCGAGTGCTTTGGCGTTCCCGTATATTTCTACGCTTTTGCGGCGCGAAAAGATCCGTATATAGAATTGCCAGACGTTCGCCGCGGTGGATACGAAGGATTGGCGGAAAAAATGATGTGTATGAAAGATATTCCGGATGAAGGAGGGGAGAAATTCAATGCGCAGTCCGGTGCTACTGTTGTTGGTGCCAGAGATTTGCTGGTTGCTTATAATATAAATCTGGCTAGTGAGGACTTGCATCTTGCAAAGCATATAGCGTCGCGAATCAGAGAAAAGGGCGGCGGTTTGAAATCTGTGCGCGCCATCGGATTAATGTTAAAAAGCCGCGGTGTGGCGCAGGTGTCTATTAATTTGATTAACTGTAAAGAAACGCCGCTGAAGACGGTTTTTGACCGGGTAGAAATTATGGCGGCTGAGGGTGGCGCCAAAATATTGGAATCGGAATTAATCGGCCTTGCTCCCAAATGCGCTTTTGCCGGCACAACACCTGAATATCTGAAACTCAAAGATTTTGACAAGCACCGCCTGCTGGAAACTCATCTGAAACATTTTCAAGCTTTAAAAATCAAGAAATGATTCAACTGCGAGCTAATAGCAGCAATTCCTGAGGACTGTCGAAAAGGTAGTCCGGTTTAACCGCGGCCATTTTTTCTTTACTGTGCCAGCCCCAGGTAACACCAACGGTTTTGACGCCTGCCTGTTTTCCTTCCTTGATATCGCCGATTGTGTCACCGATATAGTAAATATCGTTCGGTGCTCCAGAATATTTTTTTACGGCGTAGACCATTTTTTCCTTTTTACTGAAGTTGAAATCGGAACCGAGAATTTCCTGAAATATTCCATTAAAATGATAGAGGCGCAAAGCCTCTTGAATAGTCGGGCTGTCATTTGAAGAAATAACGATAAGTGTATGATTTTTTCTGAGGTCATTAAGGACCGGCGGGATAGCTTTAAAGGGCTTCATCTTACTGTAATCAATCCGCGCGATAATATCTTCGGCGGCTTCCATAAACACGTCTAAATTAACGCCTTTCTTTTCCAGAGACTCGTAAAAATTATTATCAAAGAGCTCCAGAAATTCTTCTCTGCCACGTGTTAACGGCTGTTTTATTTTTATGAGGCAATCGGTAACTGTCTTTTCGTAAACATCCAATGAGTCAACAAGGACACCGTCAAAATCAAAAAGAAACAATTTCATAAACGCTTTTCCCCTTTATGCATACGGAAGATGGAAATGCTATACGGCTTTGTAAGGATTCCCTTTTCCGTAATAATCGCGGTAATATATTTAGCCGGTGTTATATCGAAAGCCGGATTATAAACTTTTGTTCCAGCCGGTGCGCTGCGAACCCCCTTAAAATTCGTTACCTCTTCACTTTTTCTTTCTTCAATAGGAATGACCTCTCCTGTCTTTAAAGAAACATCAATTGTGGAAAGCGGCGCGGCTATGTAAAATGGAATACGATGCGCCCGGGCCAAAACCGCCAGAGAATAGGTGCCGATTTTATTGGCCGTATCTCCATTGGCGGCGATTCGATCTGCTCCCACTATAATCTTATCAATCTTTCCCTGGCTCATCAGGAATCCCGCCATGTTGTCGGTAATCAGCGTGAAAGGAATTTTTTCTTTTTTCAATTCCCACGTGGTGAGTCTTGCGCCCTGAAGTACTGGTCTGGTTTCGTCCACGTATACATGCAGTTTTTTGCCCTCATCGCGGGCCGCGCGAATGACGCCCAATGCGGTCCCATATCCGGCCGTTGCCAAGGCGCCGGCATTGCAATGAGTCAGGATATTATCTCCGTCGGCAAAAAGCGGGCTGCCGTTTTTTCCCATTTGACGGTTTATTTCTATGTCTTCCAAACATATGCATTTCGCTTCATTGATTAGTTCTTGAACCAGATTACTTTGGCTTGCCGGTTTTGTTCGAGAAATAACTTCTTTCATTCGTTCCAAAGCCCAGAAGAGATTGCGCGCCGTTGGCCGGGATTTTGCGATTTCTTCACAAATGGCAAAAAATGCTTTACGGAATTCTTTTGGAGATAAAGAGGGCAGGTGCAGGGCTCCCAAAGCGGTCGCCATTGAGGCGGCAACGCCGATGGCCGGAGCGCCGCGCACGGTTAGGTTCTTGATGGCGAAAATTACTTCTTTATACGATTTGCAGACAACATATTTTTCAGCGATAGGCAGAGCATTCTGGTCGATTAATACTACGGTATTGTTTTTCCAAAGGATTGTGTTAATCATTATCCGGCAAGCATCTTTTTAAGAAGTTCATTGACGAGTTGCGGGTTGGCTTTGCCCTGAGTCGCCTTCATTACCTGACCGACAAAAAAGCCGAAAAGCTTTTCCTTGCCGCCGCGATAATCCTTAATCTGCACAGGATTGGCTTCGATGATGGACGTGATGGTCTTGACCAGTTCGCCTTCATCCGTGATTTGCACCAGGCCTTTTTCTTCGATAATCATTTGCGGCGATTTGCCGGTCTTGTACATATCTTCGACTATTTCTTTGGCCATCTTTCCGCTGATAGCGCCTTCTTCAATCAGCCGGATCATATCGGCCAGGGATTGCGCCTTGATGGGACATTGACGGATATCGAGTTTATCTTCATTAAGAAATTTCATGACGTCGCCCATAATCCAGTTACTGGCGACTTTAGGTTTGGCGCAAAGCTTGACCACTTCTTCATAGTAATTAGCCAGCGCCTTGTCGGCTGTCAGCACGCCGGCGTCGTAAGCGGGAATTTGATAATTCTTGACGAATCTTTCCCGTTTGACCAGTGGCAATTCGGGAAGATCTTTTTCGATTATTTCCACCCAGGCGTCATCAACCGAAATCGGAACCAGGTCGGGATCAGGGAAATAACGGTAGTCGTGCGCTTCTTCCTTGCTGCGCATGGAATTGGTGGCGCCCTGAGCGTCATCCCAAAGACGTGTTTCCTGAACGACAGTGCCGCCGTTTTCCACAAGATATTGCTGGCGCTTGATTTCATATTCCAATGCGCGCTGTACATTGCGGAAGGAATTCATATTTTTTAATTCCGTTCTGGTGCCATATTCCTTCTGACCTCTGGGTCTGATGGATACATTTGCGTCGCAGCGAAACGATCCTTCCTCCATGTTCCCGTCGCAGATTTCCAGATAAACAAGGATTTCATGCAGGCGTTTGAGATAGTCGGCCGCTTCTTCTGATGAACGCATATCCGGTTCGCTGACGATTTCAATCAGCGGAACTCCGGTGCGGTTCAGATCAACGTAACTTACCGGGTTGTGTTCATCGTGCATCAGCTTGCCGGCGTCTTCTTCCATGTGAATTCTGGTAATGCCGATTTTCTTTTGCTCGCCGTTTATATCCAGAATAACATGGCCGTGTTCCGCCAGAGGATAGGCGTATTGCGATATCTGATAGCCCTTGGGCAGATCAGGATAAAAGTAATTTTTCCGGGCGAACTCGCAGGATTTATTTATTTCACAGTTTGTTGCCAGCGCCATCTTCATCGCAAATTCGACGACTTTTTTATTCAGTACCGGCAGAACTCCGGGCATGCCCAGACAAACAGGGCAGGTATGGCTGTTGGGCGCTGCTCCGAATTTTGTGGAACAGCTACAGAAAATTTTTGTGTCGGTTAACATTTGGGCGTGAACTTCCAGCCCGATGACAGTTTCAAAATCCATTATAACGCGGGTCTCCTTTGAATCCTTGTATTGTTTTTTTGTCATTGCTCAACTGGCTTGGGCAATCCAGTCCAGAAATTATAGGAATTAAATAGAAACGTCCCCATGATTTCTTTTTAATAGGGTGCTGTACCTCGTTTCCTTTTCCTCTCGATTGTTGTTGCTATGGTAATTTTCTCAGGTGGAATTATATTCACTTTTCCCTTTTCCCAAACGGCTATTGAATGCCCTTGTCGTTTATGCTCGGCAATAGCTTGTGCGACTGCTTTTTTTAATGCGATTTCGGCTTTTCGCTCAATCGGTAGTTTTTTAATATTCTTATCAATCATCTTTTTTCCAGCTGACATCGTCTGCTGCTCCTTTCAATAAATTCAAACAATGGAACATTGATTATTGTAAGTATTCCATCTTTTTCAAAGGCCAGTTCCTGGGGTATGGTGCTTGAATTATCAAACAGCATCCAAAAATCAAGAAGTGGCCTGTATAAATGAAACAAGTTGTAGATTCCACGATAGAACCGTCTTTTTACATCAATTATTGGAACATCATGACCGCCGGCTTTTACACGCATTTCAATTCGTCTTATTGCCAAATCTACATCTTGCAACCAAAGAAAAAATAAATGAACCTTATAACCTTTCTCTCTTACTTTCTTTAAAAGGCGCACATAGCTTTTACCGGCAAGCGTTGTCTCAAAAGCAAAATCATGCCTGTAATTAATATGACGTTCAATCTCTTCCAGCACCAGCTTTCCGGCTTTTATAGCCGCCGATTGAGGAGAGAATGGCGAAAGCCCTGCCGCAATCAAATCAGCATTAACGAAATGAAGGCAGTCCGCATAATTGGGCAAAAATTCCTCCATGAACGTGGTTTTCCCGACGCCATTCGGTCCTGCCACA
>JQOA01000013.1:0-604 GCA_000753945.1 Smithella sp. D17
CGAGCAAGTAGTCATCGATGTCAAAGCGAGAAAACTGAAATGGTAGTAAGTATTGCCGTTTATTGTTCACAGAGATTCTATTTCCTTTTTGAGGTCAAGAGGTAAAAAGGCATGTTTGACAATCAGGTCTCTTATCTTACCGTTTGTGCGATCAAGTTGCAATCTGACTTGGTGGTCGATAACTGTATTTACAAATTCTTTGATATCTTCGGAAATATTTCTCTGAGAAACTTTGTTTTTTAATTCGAAGATAACAGTAACAGACGTACCATCCATAGGGGTCACAATAATGTAGTATTTGTTAGTAAAAGCATAGCAGGCGGAGTTGATTGCCTCAATATCATATAATGAGCTATCAATAATTATGTTTGCGTGGTCGGTATCAATGATGCTGATTAATTCAGATATGGTTTTCACAATCCCTCCATTCATACCCATAGAACTTTCTTTTTAATTTTAGCAATTATTTAAAGTCTACAATTTTTATAAGGTCAAGTTTTTCTGTCATTAACAAATATTTCTTTCTTGAATATTTTACCACAGTTCTTCTGCTTTCTTGGTTTCTCCCGGATGGCCACTTGAAAATCCCCCACCCCGGTGGTCG
>JQOA01000013.1:800-1272 GCA_000753945.1 Smithella sp. D17
TGAGCTTTTCCTTTGGCGATAGCGCTCCAGAATCACATCGAGCAGATCATCGGCAGCGGTTTGCGGCAGACAACAGGGAAAAGGATCATCCTGCCGTCAAGCAAAGCTCGGCAGCTTACACCGGCCAAGTTCCAGATACTGAAACAGCAAGTCAAATAGAAAGGAATCTTTGTCTCCCTGTCACAGCGGTAACGCATAACGTTTTGCAGTAAACAAAAAAGTGGCGGCTTTGACGTGGCCGCCACTTTTAACTTTCCAGAATCGGTAAGGACAGCAAAAGCATATTGATTCATGAACGAAAGTCACAATAAGAACCACCTATAAAAGGGTATATCACGGTAAATTAAATAACGCGTAAATATTTGGGTGGCAATATAGGGGACGTACTTCAAAATATCAATTGATGTTTTGAATTGAATGTTATGAAGTAAACAGGCCAAGACAATCGCGCATCGACACATCCGGAGCCCTG
>JQOA01000014.1 GCA_000753945.1 Smithella sp. D17
AAGACATCGTCAATAAAGAAATATTTAAGCAACGCGGCTATTTCGCACCGGAAGTTACGGGTGCGATAAAGATGGATGCCAATGAAAATCCTTTCACCATTCAGGAACCTCTGAAAAGAAAACTTTTCGAAAAAATGTCCAGGATTGATTTAAACCGTTATCCCGTGGCCGACGCTCCAGAATTACGCGAAGGATTTGCTCAATATTACGGCGTGGATAAGGATATGATTATGCCGGGCAACGGTTCTGACGAACTGATTCAAATTCTTTGCCTTGCACTGCAAGGCAAAATAAAAGGTGTAATGGTTCCCGTTCCCGCTTTTTCCATGTACAAGATTATAGCGGCTAACACCGGCAATAAAGTGGTGGAAGTGCCCCTGAATAAGAATTTTGATCTCGATTGCGACGCCATTATTGACAAGGTAAAAGAAAATTTTCCTGCTCTGGTATTCTTAAGTTATCCGAATGCTCCCACCGGTAATCTTTTCAGCCGGGCTAAAATAGAAACTATCATCAAAAAATCTCCCGGCATGGTTGTTATTGATGAAGCTTATGCCAGCTTTTCCGGCCAGACCCTGCTTCCTCTGCTAAAAAAATACGATAATCTGATTTTCCTGAAAACGCTGTCCAAATTGGGGTTAGCCTCAATGCGTCTGGGATTTTTAATCGGCAACAAAGAAATAGTTGCCCAACTGGATAAAGTCAGATTGCCTTATAATGTTAATTCATTATCACAAATAGCCGCCAGTTTTTTTCTGGACTATCAGGACGAATTTTCCAGGCAAGTTGAAGAAATAATCAAAAGACGTGAGGAACTTTATCTGGGTTTGCAGAAAATTGCCGGAATTAAGCCTTTTCCCTCTCAGGCAAATTTTATATTTTTTAGTTGCGCTTTTGATTCCGATCGCATATACAAACAATTAGTTGCGGAAGGTATCGTTGTAAAAAATTTGAATATACCGCCGCTGATACCCAACTGCATGAGGGTTACAGTAGGAAATCGTAAAGAAAACGATAGCTTCCTAAGGGTGTTAAAAAGCGTTATTCCCGAACAAGGAGCGTGATTTTAAATTAATTGGAAATTATCGGGTAGTTTACGGCACAGAATAAATCTGTTTTTGCCGTACTGCCCTTTTTTTATTAATGACACTCCAATATGACAAGCGAAGCGGAGGGCAGAGCGCCTGTGGTCTGTGAAGCCATGATGTCATTTCGAGGAGCGAAGCGACGAGAAATCTTTAAGACTTCTCATCCCGATTACCGGGCATGCGCCCGGCTTTGAATCGGGATTCGAAGTGACATTAGGTAAAAAATTAAACATAAAAACGAGGAGGAATTAACTTGGAAGTAAGGGTAATTGACAATGACGTAGAAAAGGCTCTAAAACTTTTGAAAAACAAACTCTCGAAAAGCGGCTTGTTTAAGGAATTAAAAGTCCGCCGTGCTTATGAAAAGCCTTCAGTAAAGCAAAAGAGAAAGAAAATTGAAGCGCAGCGAAGACTGGCCAAAGTTCAAAGACGCCGCAAGTTTTAATGGGCGCTTCAATTAGGGTCTCAGGGGAGTAATGCATTATGGAAGAAAAACAATATGTAATCGATTCTCTGTCCATTGATGAATCATGGCGGGTATTTCGCATTATGGCTGAATTTGTTGAGGGCATAGAAACTCTTTCCAGGGTGCACAATGCCGTTACTTTTTTCGGGTCCGCCAGACTCAAACCCGATGATATTTACTATCAAAAAGCAGAAAACCTGGCCCGGCTTCTGGTTCAAAGCGGATTTAGCGTGATAACCGGCGGCGGCGGCGGAATTATGGAAGCGGCCAATAAGGGCGCGGCTGAAGCCGGCGGGAAATCAGCAGGATTGAACATTCAATTGCCATTTGAACAAAAGCCGAATCCCTACGCTAATATCAATCTTCATTACAAGTACTTTTTTATTCGCAAGGTGATGTTTGTCAAATATGCTGTTGCGTATGTGATCCTGCCGGGCGGCTTCGGTACCATGGATGAACTATTTGAAGCTCTTACTTTGATTCAGACCAAAAAAATCAAATCTTTTCCGCTTATTCTTATGGGTAGCGAATACTGGCAGGGCTTGATTGACTGGCTGAAATACGGAATGCTGAAAGAAGGAAAAATTTCTCCTGCTGACCTCGATTTGCTTCAAATTGTAGATGAACCGGAAGAAGTCGTCAAGCTCATCAAGAAATACGTTATAATTTAATCTTCTTATTTACCGCTTTTGAGTTATGGAAAAAATCTTTGCCAATTTAAAAAAAGGTATTATTGCGCCCTGTTACCTTCTTTACGGAGAAGAAGAGTATCTAATCAACGAAAACCTCAATAAAATTTTAGATATAATATTACCGGATGGTTCCCGGGATTTCAGCCTGTTTTATCTTGACGGCGAAAATACCGATATGGACAGCCTGATGGAAAATATCCTGACACCTTCTCTTTTAGGCGACAGAAAAGTGGTTGTGGTGCAGAACACGACTATTTTTCAGTCTCGAGAAAACCTGGCGAAACTGATTCAAAAAATACGCGGCAGCATTGATGCACAGCCGGCGAAGGCGGCGAAATATTTTCTGACTTTTTTAAAAATAGCCGGTTTTTCTCTGGAGGATTTGCTCAATGCCGGTTGGCGAAAAATAACCGATGATGAATGGAGTAAAATAGTGAAAGGAGATGCGGGAGAAGAGCGCGAAAAATGGCTGCCCCGCATTTTGGAAATCTGTTCCGATTCAGAACTCATCGCGGCAACAGGCGCCGGCAATGCCGAACGTCTCGAAGAAATTTTTAAGGATGGATTACCCGCGGGAAACTGTCTGATTCTTACGGCTGAAGATGTGGATAAAAGGAAAAAGCTCTACAAAATTATTTCCGAGGCGGGTGTTGTTCATTATTTCGGTGAGGTCAAAAACGAAACAGTCAGAAAAGAAACGCTCCAGAAGCAGGCGCAGCAATTGCTGGAGGGTTGCGGTAAAAAATTATCGCCCGCGGCCTGGATCGCTTTAGGCCGGAAAACAGGATTCGATTTAAGGCGCTCAATGCTGGAGCTGGAAAAGCTTATTTCTTATGTCGGAGACAAGACGATCATCGATAAAGATGATGTTGAAGACGCCGTGGGCAAAACAAAAGAAGAAGAAATCTTCGCTTTAACGAACGCCCTGAGTGAAAAAAATCAACTGGCGGCGCTCGATGCCCTGAAAAACATTCTGGATCAGGGGACTCATCATCTGATCATTCTGAGTATGCTGGTTCGGGAAATCCGTCTTTTGCTGCAGGCCAGGATTCTGGTTGATTCGGGGAAACTGCCAAAATTCACTCCCGGCATGGAGTACGGCTGGTTCCAAAAAATTATTTATCCCGCTATCGGCGAATTGAACGCCGCCGGGGTAAAGCGGGAAGGCCTTATTTTCAGCCAGCATCCTTTTGTTGTGTATAACGCGTTGCGTAATTGCGGCCGCTTTACTTATCCACGTCTGGTCAAATTTCTTGATGAATTGCTGGAACTTGATCGCGCCTTCAAATCTTCCGCCTCCAGCCCGCAATTATTGCTGGAGATGTTTCTCATTAAAGCCTGCTCATAGAACTGTCATTTCGAGGAGTCCCGATATATCGGGGCGACGAGAAATCTGTGTTTCCTTCTTTTGTCACTTCGACCGATTTACCCTGAAGGGCACTTTGCGGAATGACACTCTTCACATTTTATAATTTTCACCCAAAGATGTCATTCCCGCCTGCGAGACTGTGTCGTAATGGTTCTTTGTCATTGCGAAACGCCTCTCAGGCGTAAAGAAAAGAGCAGGCATAATTGCCGAAAATTGGCCATGCCTATACCCTCCGCCGGCGGAAGTGTCCCGATGTAGCATCGGAACGGAGGTGGAAATTGTAGGGACTGCTCCCCGAGCAGTCCGAAGTGCGGCGCGTTTAGGAAAGCCCTACGATAAATAATATCCGCAATAACACGTCCACCCCCTGCCCCCGCCAGCGGGGGATATCAGAAAAATATTTCAACGTTATTAATCATGTGTCCCTCCTG
>JQOA01000015.1 GCA_000753945.1 Smithella sp. D17
ATTATTTTTTATCCACAAGAGCGGGAAAACGATATCGCTGGTACAACAGGGGACCCATACCGCTAAAAACAGAAAGAAGGCCACTAAGATGGCGGTTATAACATCAATAGATGTCCCCAGCGCCATCAGAATATGAAACAGTGATGCCCATGTGCTTAAAAGCACGTGAATCGCATGGGAAAATTTTGTCTTTGGACTTATAAATCCTATTGCTATTCCGACAAAAGCCAGCGGATTTACCAGCCACCATTTTTCGATAAAGCCCAGATGAACGTCGCGATGAGGCATATTGAGCAGCCATTCGCCGGCAAAAGGAATCAGCGAGTCACTGAGTGTGGCGATGCCTACGGAGCCAATATATCCGATGATGATTGTGGGCCAGAACCTGCCGTTAGAATGCATACGGTACATGGCGGTGGTCACTAAAGCGCTCACCAGCACGTGCAGAGGATGGAGGGTCCAGAACAAACCTGAAGAAATTTCCTTTGATATATTAAATTGAATAAAAGCAGCCATAATGATGATACCCGTCACTGTACCAAAAGCCGTAAATGGAGCATGAATTTTAAGTTCGGCTGCAATAATCCTTACTTTCATTATAGAGCTTTTTCCTCCGATACATAGTTGCCCCGTAAGCGATGCGTCGCCACGTAACTTCCCAGACAAAATCCTGAATGGCGACTAATGACCGGGCACTTGGTTTTAAACAGAAAAAAGATTTCACGCGGCTCATCGGAGAGACTTTCAAAATTTCCCTGTCCCTTGGCAATGACCATATCCGACTCATTAAAAATGCGTCGAAATTTATCATTGCAATCTTCCAAAATTGTCCCCGGTGCGTCAGAACCATTATCGATGATGTCTGCTATTTCATCAATACCCGCCGCTTGCGCGTCTGATATAGTAGCGTCGTTGATAACGGGTGCGCCGCGTACAGCCATTGTTATTTTTACGTCGGATAATTGTTCAATTAATAAACGGTCAAAAAATATTTCACCGGCGTTGTCGGCCAGATATAAAATTGTTTTAGCTTGCAAGACGGATTTCTTGAAAGCTTCGATATCGCCTAATATAGGTTGCAGGGGTGCGTTTTGCAGTTCCTCGTAAATTTCTCCGTAGCCGATTTTGTTTTTTGCTCCCAAATCGATGATGTTGCCGGTAATGGCATAGCGCACAGCCATGACTAAAGGATCGGATGACAATGCAATATATTTACGGATTTCGGGAATCAGCGCTGCCGCCATTTCATTTTGTCTATCTTTAGACTCTCGATAAGGATCATCGGTCAGCAGAAGTTCTCGCAGACGCCGATGAATCATCTGTGCAGCGGCGGGTGGCGTTTGATTCAAATCAACATCGTCCATCGATTTCAAAACTTCTTGCATTAAACTTTTCTGGTTTTCATCCGACAACGCCGACATTTTGACCGCATCAGCGGCCTGACGGACAAAACAGGGTATGCAATCCAGAGACATTTTCATGATTTATATCCTCTCTTACCCTTTTTTCTAGCGGTGTGTCCGTCGACCTCATCCTGCCAGCCGTTTTTCGTGACATTGCGAAGATCAAACTTGGTCGTGTAAGGTTTAATATCCAGAAGCGGCGTTCCATCAAGAATATCTACGCCATCCAGATGCAGAACATTGTCTTCAATGCCAAGCAATTCCACAACGCTCAAGCCGATGGGATTGGGACGACAAGGTGCGCGTGTCGCAAAAACACCGTGATCAACATCCTGTAAATAGGGTTTAACAACCAATTTGGCCTGTTGCGCCTTATGAAAATGATAAATCAGGTAAATATGCGAGAATTCATTGAGGTCACGCAGACCATCCAAAAATTCGGGGAACAATTCCACGTAACCCTTGCTGCCCTTGGCGTAAACAGGCTGAATAGGCGTTTTTCCCTCTTCTTTGTGTTCACTATGGATGATGCCGATAGCCCCATATAGAATTTCACATTTGTTCATACCCAGTGTCCTTCAACATCTGCCGATTTAGCTTCATTCAACTTTCCGGCAAGATAAAGCTCCAACGCTTCCTTCACCGTGGCGGCAGAAGTGTTGAAGATTTTGATACCGGCGGATTCCAATACACGAAACGCCTTTGGTCCGCAATGTCCGGTGAAAAGCGCCTTCGCGCCTTGTCGGGCGATATTTTGCGCTGACTGAATTCCAGCGCCCTGCGCCGCGTTTAAATTCTGTTCGTTATCGATGATCTCGAATGTTTTAGCTTCCAGATCATAGATAAGAAATTTCGGCGCGCGTCCAAAACGGCTGTCCAGCGGCGCATTCAGGTCGTTACCTGATGTTGTAATTGCAATTTTCATTTTTTTTATCCTCTTCAATCGTATGTTTTTTTTATTTCTTCCGGCTCCTGCAAAAGATATGCAGCCACTTCACTCATATTGCTATCATTCCAAAAGGAAAGTCGCGCATGCGCATCCATATATTTTTGAGGAAGGGGATGGGTCCCTACAACCACGGATAATCCATAGATTGTTTCGATAAATGTCTGGAAATATCGAATGTTTGGACACGGCGGATAACCAACCACCAAACCAGTCGCGAGATGAATGATTTCTGCGCCGTTTTTCTTCATTTCTGCCGGGACATACTCAATATTTCCACCAGGACAACCGCCGCAATTAGAATAGCCTACGATTTCCACCAATTCTGTAAGCGGATAGTGAGAAAAGGCGCCTACACGTTCCCGTAACGCCCGAAAACACTTTCCCCCACCACAATTTTTATAACGAGCACAGATGATAATGCCAATTTTGATCATAATAAAAGTCCTTTTTACAACTTACTGGAATCGGTATTTCCAATTAGAGCAGCGTTGCTGTCTGTATCTTTTTACAAATATTTTGTTACGGTGACAGCGCGAAGCGGCGACTTACGCGCCATCACCGCATTGCATGGATAAGCTCCATGCCAGATGGCAGAAGAGGCTATTATTTCTGCGCTTCTGTATTCAATTCATCCAGACGTTTTTTAATGGCATCCAACTCGGTCTTTAGTATTTCCGCCTGATTATTAAGCGCCTGTTTCTCTGCCTCCGGATCGGTATTTTGATATGAAGCGGCCATTCCACCACCGAACCAAAAACTTCGCGGCACGCCTGTGGCAAAGCGATTGCGAAACCCAAATCCTCCACCGCGTGCACCTCGACCACCAAAACCGGCGCCTCTTCCGGAGCCCATTCCAAAACCACGTCCTCCAACGTTATTCATATAACCGGGCACTCCAAAACCAGCACAATACCCGGTTCCTCTACCAGTCATCGGTCCCATTCCCATGGGGCCTGTTGCATCTCCTCTTGGCATAATAAAATCCTCCTTTTCCAGATTTTTTATTCTCTAATTAAAGTTGTTCCGCACTGCGGACACTTTTTTTGCAAACAGGGAACTCCGCGCTCGTGTGGTTCGCGATGACCGCATTTAGTACACACACAATTACCTCCTACTCCCGCGGCACGGGCTCCGCCCATTCGACCTGCACCCTGGCCACGGCCCTGTCCCATTCCCTGGCCACCACCCATTCCTCTGCCGTCCCGATTATTACTATTCATAAAAAATTCCTCCTGTACTATTTACGCAATCTTCAAAAAACAAAGACAGCCGCTGCCAGCACTGTTGTATATTTACCGCTCTTTAGCACGCTCGATTGTGTCGTATTACGTGTGCCGACTATTTTGCCGCTAATCTCGAACAGCTTTTTTTTTTCGTCCC
>JQOA01000016.1:0-3589 GCA_000753945.1 Smithella sp. D17
GCGCGAAAACCCTTTATGCCGCCTGGCAGGCCGTCAAGAATGATTCTCACTTCCCGCCCCGGACTTTTGCAATGGCTTCGGCAATGTCGGATTGCTTCAAGCCTGATGCTTTAGCTTGTTTGCGAACCGCAGCAATTAATGTATCAAATTCGTGTATGGAGGGCGGCTTAATTGTCTTCAGAATAACAACATCGTTTTCTCCCAAGACCATAAATTGTGAACCGGATTTTAATTTGAGACGCTTGCGGATGTCTTCAGGAATAACGATTTGTCCTTTTGATGACATTTTTGTGGTAGCTAAATTAGCCATGTTTGCACTCCTTTTTAAATCAATCTTACTGGTAGGATTATAATGCAGTTTTTGCACTGATGCAAGAAGTAATTAAGTGCCTTGATGAATAGTGAATTACAACCCGTGAAACGTGAAAATTAAAAGTTTATAATCATATAACACCAGAAATTAAAGTTCAAGGCACAAAAAATGAAAGATTGAAAAATAATTAATGGAAACAACGGTTCTATTTTCCCGCACTTTACCGCCGTGTGAGGGCCGAGCGTGAAACGTGAAGAGTGAAAAGAAAAAAACAGTAATTAAGATTTAAAAGTCGTGAGTGCGCTTGGGCTTAAGCTACATGCTGGTACTGGAAAAACAAAAAAGGCCGCCTGAAATTACGGATGCCGGAGTTGTGTCCTCCGCTGGCGCGAAGTCGGGAGAATTTCCGAGGGGTGTCACGAAGTGACGGAGGTGGATTCACCCTTTACTCATAAAAACTATTTTGATAACATAATTACAAAGGGGAAAAGGAGATTAATAATGAATACCTTAAAACAGGAAGCATTGGCGGCAATTGCACAACTTCCGGAAACAAGCGACATAGATACAATGATGTATAATCTCTATGTAATAGATAAGGTTATAAAAGGAAAAGAAGCCGTTGAAAAAGGTGAAACCATATCCGCAGAAGATCTGAAGCGAGAAATTGAATCATGGTAATATGGGCCGGTCCTGCAAAAACCGACTTGAAAGCGATTTACGATTTCGTCGCATCCGACTCCAAATATTACGCGAAAAAAATAGTCCAGGATATCATTGATAGAACAAACATAATCGAAACATACCCGATGATCGGCAGAAAGGTACCGGAGATAGATGATGAAAACATTCGGGAAATATTCGCCTATTCATACCGGATACTATACGAAATCAAATCTGAGAACATATACATCATTGGTATTATTCATGGTAGACGGGATTTTATATCTACCCATGTATACAAACTTAACGAAAAATAACTTTTCACTTTTCACAGATTTTTAACATAGAACCTAGTGTCATGTCAATCCAGAAATGACATATCGGTAACTTTTGCAAGTATGCACTAGAACATTTTTTTCTTCACCCTTCACGTTTCACAGGTTTTAAAAGACGAAGGCATCCGCCGCACCGTGGAATGGTACCCGTCTTAACGGCTAAATAATCGATAAAAAGTTATTATTTCCTTGACATGCGTCCTTGAATGGTTAATCCTATTGCCGAGTAATTTGGAGGTGTTTATGAAGACACAAACATATGACGTTCAAGAAGCTAGTATCCTAATTTCCCGCCAAAATTATAACGAGGAGCGATGCATTTATTTGAAATTAATCAGTTTATGAACTAAAAAACCTTGACTTTTCTCTTTTATATCGTCATAATTACGACGATAAAGGAGGAAGGCATGGCATACCGTGTGCATCAGACCAATAAGAAGAACGGCGTCACCTATGTCTACGATGTGGTATCCGTATGGCACAAGGAACTCGGGCAGTCGCGCAACAAGCAGGTATGCGTCGGCAAGCTTGACCCGGTAACCGGCGAGTTCGTCCCCTCCAAACGCCTTGATCCCCAGCAGGCGGCGGTCCGGGATCCCGCGGTCACCGCATCGGCGCAGATCGTCGGCCCAGCGGTGGTGTTGGATGAGTTCTCCAAGCGCACCGGTCTGGAGAAATTGCTGAAGTCCTGCTTTCCCGACACCCACCGGCAGATCCTGGCAATGGCCAACTACCTCGCCATAGAGGGCGGAGCGCTCAGCTATTGCGAATCCTGGGCGAAAAGCCATGAGCCGGCCCTCGCGACGTCCTTGGCAAGCCAGCGCATAAGCGAGATACTCTCCTCTATCGGGACCGACGGTAAGCAGACCTTCCTCGCTAAGTGGATAGGCAAGGTCCTGGAGAACGACTACATCTGCTACGACATCACATCGGTGTCGTCGTATTCGGAACTCAACGAATTCATCAAATGGGGTCACAACCGCGACAAGGAGAAGCTCCCCCAGTTGAACCTCGCGATGCTGTTCGGCCAGAAGTCCGCGCTGCCGGTGTACTATCACCGGGTACCTGGCAACATAAGCGACGTCTCAACGCTGCGCAACCTCGTGCTGACCTTCAAGGCGCTGGAGGTCAAGCGGCTGCACTACGTGATGGACAAAGGATTCTACAGCAGGAAGAACGTGGACGCTTTGGTGGAGAACCGCGACCGATTCACCCTGGCGGTGCCGTTGACCAACAAATGGCTGCTGCAAGCCATAGACGACATCCACGAGACCGTCCACGGTCCCGAGGGGTATCGCAAGCTCGATGACGAGGTTCTCTATGTCCATTCACGGTTGTATCCATGGGGGAAGGAGAAGCGCCGCTGCTACCTGCATCTGTACTACAACGCCACCAACCGGGCCAAGGATGTGGACAAGTTCAACGAGCAACTGCTTCAGTACAAAGGCGAGATCGAGTCGGGCAAGCCGGTGGCCGACCACCAGAAGGCCTATGACGACTTTCTCATCCAGAAGACAACCCCCAAGCGCGGACTGCAGGTTTCTTTCAACTCGGAGGCGGTGAGCCAATACATCAGCCGCTACGCTGGTTTCCAGGCGCTGCTCTCCAACGGGATCAGGGATCCGGTGGAAGCCATGCGGGTCTACCGCGACAAGGATGCGGTGGAGAAGTGCTTCGACGACCTGAAGAACTCGCTCGACATGAAGCGGCTGCGGATGCATACGTCGGCGACCGTAGACGGAAGGCTTTTCGTGCAGTTCATAGCTCTGATTCTCATCAGCGCGATACGCAAGGAGATGCGCTTATCGAAACTCATCGAGAAATACACGGTGCGCGAACTGCTGCAGGAAATGAAGACGTTGACTAAGGTTAAATATTCTGGGAAGTACGGTCATATCCTCACAGAGGTGACCAAGGCGCAGCGGGATATTCTCAAAGCCTTGGATATCCAACTCCCTGCCATGGCATAGTTATAATTTCTTCGGGAAATTAGGTAGTATCCACTTTACTCAGTTGCTTAAAGACGTAGCTACCGGGACAGATGTTATCATAGCCAAGGCCGGCAAGCCTATGGCTCTGGTTTCCAGAATTAAAGTACGCAAATCGAAAATTCGTTTCGGCATTCTCAAAGGTAAGGCAAAAATTTCTGAAGATTTTAACGCACCATTGCCCGATGACTTTCTTTCAGAATTTGAGAGAAATTGATGCGTCTTTTGATCGATACACAAATATTTATATGGGTAGTGTCATGTCAACGATACTCTGTCATTTCGAAGGA
>JQOA01000016.1:3627-4269 GCA_000753945.1 Smithella sp. D17
GCGGTCGAAATGACATTTCTGGATTGACACGACAGTAGTTCTTGACAGTGAAAATCTCAACGTTCAGGCGCGACGGATCATAACTGACGCAACAGAGGTTTTTGTTTCATCTGCGTCAATTTGGGAAATCTCTATCAAGGCAAAATTAGGGAAACTGGCAGGAGACCCAAATGAATTTGCCGAAGCGATTAACCAGAGCGGTTTTCAAGAGCTAGCCATAACTAAGCATCATGCAGCCAAAACATATGATCTTCCATCCTATCATCGTGATCCATTCGATCATTTGCTGATTGCTCAGGCTATCTGTGAGCCCTTGCAACTACTGACAGCCGATAAGATACTTGCACGTTACTCTGAGTTAGTAATTACAGTTTAATGCCTAAAAATACCTGAAGAAATCCTTTAAAAAAAGAATATATTATATCCAGAAAAATATAAGTATTTTAACCCTGCATGAAAAAAAGAATCTCATAAATCTTTGGTATACGCATTAGAAGGAGAGAAGCAATGGACAATAACTTGAATAAAAACGATATGGCAAGGGATGCTAAACAGTCTGTTTCTATTAAACCGTCTTTGTTTGATATGTCCTTCACCATTCACTGTTTGTACTTAACTACTTAACTACTTAACTACTTAACT
>JQOA01000016.1:4378-4544 GCA_000753945.1 Smithella sp. D17
AATATCAGATTATAAAACTACGTTGTAATTCAGAGGGCGAGCTGTCTCAAGTGACGATAACGGAATATGAGACCGGACGATACAACTTAAGAATGGGCAAACCTGTAAAAAAGAGATAACCTAACAGTGATGAAGTCGTAAAAAGTCGAAAAACCGTCATACCGGT
>JQOA01000016.1:4644-6812 GCA_000753945.1 Smithella sp. D17
CAAAAAAGGGCAAAAGCGACTTTTTACGAGACCATCAACAGTAGTTGATCAGCAATTAAAGAGGTTGAATGTAATGCCCAATGATTATTAAGGAAGAGATCCGGAAAATATGTGTCCGTATGGATGCGGATTTGCGAGGCTATCAAGTGGTACTTTTCGGCTCCCGGGTATCGGGCGGCGCCACTGACCGCTCCGATTTTGATATCGGAATCTTAGGTAAAGCGCCCCTTCCGCTCAGTACCTTCTATAAAATGGAAGAGCTTATCGAAGAAATTCCGACATTATATCGCATCGACTGGGTTGACCTCAACCGGGTGTCACCCGGATTCCTTAATGAAGCCATGAAACACAAAGAGATACTATATGGATAAATCTCTCCTCATCATCAGTTTTGAGCAGGCACTAAAAAGCCTGACCAACGTGCTCCAATCGCCTGCGCAAAACGATCTGGAAAAGGCAGGCTGCATTCAGTACTTTGAATTCTGTTTCGAGCTGGCCTGGAAAAGCATCCGCATCATCACCGCAAATCAGGGCATCGACAATTGCTCGTCACCAAAAGCCTGTCTGAAACAGGCATTCGCCGCGCACTGGATTGATCACGAAGAAATATGGCTTGATATGCTATCCGCGCGTAATCGCATGTCGCATACCTATAATGCGACAGACGCACTTATGGTTTACGACCGTCTGAAGGAATATCGGCAGGAATTGGAAAATCTTCTCACAGTCCTGAAAACCCAGGACTGATGGCACACCATTCCGTGCGCTGAGTTGGCAATCCAGTTTTTTAAAAATCACCCTTCACCATTCACAGGTTTTTGTTGAACCTATGACCTATGACCTATGACCTATGACCTATGACCTATGACCTGATTTTTTAACATAGAACGAGGTACTTATGAAATCTGCTAAAGCTTCTAAACCGTCCAAACATCTGCCGTGTCCTCCGCTGGCGCGAAGTCGGGAGAATTTCCGAGGGGTGTCACGAAGTGACGGAGGTGGATTCACTCTTTCCCCTTCACCCTTCACTAATTTTCGGAAATTAAACCTTGCATAAAAAAGCCAAAGCCTTATAATAAAGGCAAATCGATTATACAATGAGGTATAAACATGAATCATTATATACAAATCGACCATCAAATCTGTGGCGGTAAACCTGTAATCCGCGGAACCAGGATAATGGTAAAAAATATATTAGGAATGGTGGCAGGCGGCTACACGATAGATCAAATTATAGAGGCTTATCCTGAATTAACCCGCGATAAAGTTCAAGGCACCTTAGAATACGCTGCAGAAATCATTGATGAAGAACAAGTAATTGCCAATGCCTGAGGCGTCATTACGCTTTCTGATCGATCAAAACGTACCCTTCGCGGTTACTGAATGGTTAAGAACACTACGCCCTGACTGGACTATCCAACACGTAAAAGATTTAGGATTTGAGGGCAAACCAGACAACTTCCTATATCAATGGGCACAACAAAATGGAGCAATAGTAATCACCTATGATGAAGACTTTGCTGACGCCCGTATGTATCCTTTGGGAGCACACCACGGTGTCATTCGTCTCAGAGTTTGGCCTACAACAATAGAAAACACTCAACAAGCCATTGCACGAATGTTAAAACAAATACCGGAAAGCAACCTGCCACATAGCTTAATTATTATAGATAATTATAAAATTAGAGTCCGAAAAGTCTGATACATTTTAAAACATGTAAATTGTGAATGATTTATTTATTATGGGTTTACCCGAGCGGACACTATGGTTCGATCGGGTCGGGAATAACTACCTTTTGGTCATCCCCGAGTGGGCCACAATATGTCATCCCCGAGTGGGCCTGTCGGGGATCCATTTGTTCTTTCCTGGATTCCGGCTCGGAGACCGAAATGACAGCGCAAGGGTCTCACCATTCACTTTTCACTGGTGTTTGTTGAACCCATTACCCATTACCTATGACCTATCGCCTATAACCTGATTTTTTAACATAGAACTTAGAACTATTTTTCTTAACTACTTAACCCTTAAATCTTAATTACTGTTTTTTTCTTTTCACTCTTCACCTTTCACGCTCGGCCCTCACACGGCGGTAAAGTGCGGGAAAATAGAACCGTTGTTTCCATTAATTATTTTTCAATCTTTCATTTTTTGTGCCTTGAACTTTAAT
>JQOA01000017.1 GCA_000753945.1 Smithella sp. D17
TTTTCTTTCTGTTCTTTTGTTCCATAATAGTAGATGTTTCGCTCTTACAGAGCCGGGCGCCGGATCAGATCCCGGAAGTCTCTCTACCAGGGCGGAAAATAAAGGAGACTATTATCTGATCAACGGAACGAAAATCTTTATTACTCACGGACAGTATGCCGATGTAGTTAACCTGATTACGAGGACCGGTCAGGACAAAGGCAGTAAGGGTCTCTCTGCTTTTATAGTCGAAAAGGGCACACCCGGATTCTCCATAGGCACGCGGGAAGATAAGATGGGACTAAGGGCTTCTAATACAGTGGAGCTTATCTTTGATCATTGCAGGGTTCCCCAAAAAAACCTGCTGGGCAGAGAAGGTATCGGATTCAAAATAGCCATGACAGCTCTCGACAGCGGCCGCATTGGCATAGCGTCGCAAGCCATCGGCATAATCCGCGCATGTCTTGATGAAAGTATAAGATATGCCAGGGAACGTAAGCAGTTCGGCAAGACTATCAGTTCGTTTCAGGCCATTCAATGGATGATCGCCGACATGGCCACAGGGCTCGAGGCAGCAAACTTACTGACCTTGTCCGCAGCCTGGAAAAAAGACCATAAACTGCCTTTCACCAAAGAGGCATCCATGGCCAAGCTATTTGCCTCGGAACTGGCCAACAAAAGCGCTTATCTGGCTTTGCAAATCCATGGTGGATACGGTTATCTTAAGGATTTCAAGATTGAGAGACTCTATCGTGATGCCCGGGCCACTTCCATCTATGAAGGCACATCGGAAATACAAAGGCTGGTTATTGCGAGAAATCTTTTAAAAGATTAAAAACAAATATCAGAAGGAGATAAAAATGGATTTTGAATTATCAAACGAAATGAAAATGCTTGCCGATATGGCCTACAAGTTTGCATTGCAGGAAGTAGAGCCTGTAGTAAAGATGGCGGACGAAGAAGAAAAATACACCCCTGATGTCCGTAAGAAAGCCGGAGTTAACGGTTTGATCGGTTGCTGGATTCCCGAGGAATATGGCGGAAGCGGAGCCGGATTTCTGGGCAATACCATTATAACAGAACAACTTTCCCGGGTATGCATGGGCATAGGTCTGAATATAGTTGCGGCAACATTCGGATGCGAAAACATCTACTATTATGGAACAAAAGAACAGAAAGAAAAATATCTCCCCCCTGTTTGCGCGGGCGATAAGGTCTTTGCGGGTGCCTATACGGAACCAAACGCGGGCACGGATGTGGCCGGTTACAAAACAAGGGCGGTTCAGGACGGAGATGATTATATAATTACCGGCAACAAAATGTTCATTACCAACGGAACAATTTGTGACTGGATGGTGGTACAGGCCATTACCGACCCCAACGAGAAAGTCCATAAAAGTTTCAGTCAGTTCATCGTACCGGCCGATGCATCGGGAATCACAAAGACAAAAATCAAAGGTAAACTGGGAATCAGGGCCAGCGACACGGCGGAAATAGCACTGGATGAAGTGAGGATTCCTAAAGAGAATCTTATCGGCAAGAGAGGAGCCGGATTCCACCAACTTATGCACTTTTTTGACACCACACGCGTGATGGTGGCGGCTCAGGGTTTGGGACTCTCCCAGGCATGTCTGGACGAGTCAATCAAATATTGTAAAGAGAGAACTGCTTTTGGAAAGCCACTGGGCGCCTTCCAGATTACCATGCAAAAACTTGCCGAAATGTGGATCAAAATAGAGGCCCTGCGCAATATTACTTATAAAGCAGCCTGGCTGCTTGATTCCAGTCAGCCGGATTATCACCTCTCCGCAATGGCCAAATATCTCGCCGGACAGACAGCGGTTTTCTGCGCCAATCTGGCAGTGGAACTTCACGGCGGCTATGGATATATCGAAGAGTACAAAGTGCAGAAATATTATCGTGACGCAAAGATTCTCGAACTCTACGAGGGAACCAAGGAAGCCGAGGTAATGACGCTCGCGAAAGTCCTTTTATCACGTTAATAATATACCACACAGAATCAATCCTGGCTTCGGAAAAGAAATTAGACCGCAAAAGGAGAAGACGGAAGCGGAAAGAAGCAAAATGATAAAATTTTAATTTAACTTGACGTACAAGTTCTCTGAACAGGTCATTACCTTACAAGAACAATAAACCATAAAGGAGAAATGAGATGACCAGCAAGATTGTGGATGTGAAGGACCAGCATTTTATCCTGTATGATATGCTCGGAGTGGACAAGCTTTGCGAGTATGATCAATTCAAGGACTTTTCCAAAGACATGTTCGACATGATCCTTAATGAAGCTGAGAAAATGGCTACAGATGTCATATTCCCGACCCTATCCGAAGGTGACAAGGAAGGCTGCACGCTTAAGGATGGAACTGTCTCGGTCCCCAAATGTTTTCACCAGGCAATGCAGAAGTTTAAAGAGGGCGGCTGGATCGGCATGATGTTCCCTCAAGAAGAAGGCGGTCAAGGTCTTCCCAACAGCGTGTCCGTTGCTGCCAGCGACTGGTTTTATCACAACTTCGCATTTTCTGCATACCCCTTTGCCGCCGCGGGGGCTGCGCATCTTATCCTGACCTATGGCAACGAAACGCAGAGGAGGAAGTACATGGACAAGATGGTGCAGGGTATCTGGGGCGGCACCATGGCGCTCACCGAGCCCAACGCCGGCACGGATTTGGGCAACATGACGACCAAGGCCATTCGCCAGCCTGACGGAACATTCAAACTCCAGGGCACCAAGATCTTCATCACCGCAGGCGACAATGATCTTTTCGAAAACATCATCCACCCTGTGCTTGCCAGGATAGAAGGTGATCCGGCCGGCACCAAAGGAATTTCCATCTTCCTCATGCCCAAGTACCTCGTCAACGAAGACGGCACACTGGGCAGGCGCAATGACTATGAGATATCCGCCATCGAACACAAGATGGGCATACGCGGCTCCGCTACCTGCATGATCTCCCTGGGTGACAACAACAATTGCTACGCAGAGCTTTTGGGCAACGAGCGTGAAGGCATGAAGGTCATGTTCCAGATGATGAACGAAGCCCGGCTCATGGTCGGTCTGCAGGGACTCAGCAACGGCTCCATTGCTTATCTGCATGCGCTCCAGTACACCAAAGACAGGATCCAGGGATCGTCCCTCATGGAATTTAAAAATCCCAATGCCCCCCGTGTCCCCATCATTCAGCACCCGGATGTCCGCAGGATGCTCCTGTCCATGAAATCCGCAATCGACTCCATGCGCGGTCTTATCTATTTCACTGCCTACTGTTTCGACATGGAGAAAGTGGCCAGGGACGAGTCGGAGAAGGACAAATGGATCGGCATTGCTGAAGTACTCACCCCCATCGTTAAGGCATACTGCTCCGATGTGGGCTTCAAGGTCACAGAAACAGCAATGCAGTGCTACGGTGGCTACGGCTTTTGCTGCGAGTACCCAGTGGAGCAATTCCTGAGAGATGTAAAAATCGCGTCTATCTACGAAGGTGCCAATGGCATTCAGGCATTGGACCTCATTGGACGCAAACTGGGCATGAAGAAGGGCGCTTACTTTATGTCTTTACTCACTGAAATGGGTAACACAATAAATAAATACAAAAACCTCAATGGCAACACAGATATGGTGGCGGACGTGCAAAACGCCGTGAATAAACTCGCCGAGATGGGCATGTATCTTGCTTCCTGCGCCAAACAGGGCAAGTTTCTCATCCCCGTCAACAACGCTTATCCCTTCCTCATGATGATGGGCAAGGTCGTGTCCGGTTGGCTGCTGCTCTGGCAGGCTGGCGTGGCCCAGGAGAAGCTCGAAACTCTGGCCAAGGAAAAAGGCATCGATACAAACAACAAACAGGCCTTATCTCAACTCTGCAAGGATAATAAGGACGCCGCATTCTATTCAGGGAAAATATACTCTGCCAGGTTTTTTGCCAAGAACGTTTTGCCGGAAGTGAACGCGATTGCTGAGTCCATCAAGACCGAAGACATGTCCATACTCGATATACCGGAAGAAAGTTTTGCCTCCTGAGAAGACGTGTTCTTATAAAAGATATTATTTTATATCGGCTGCTTCATCCGGGATATTTAATGAATCATCTCTAATGACCCAGGTCTGTCAACGTTCACTATCGTATTTTTTCCAAAACGAGTTACTTGATGAAATTGATCTATTTAGATGGGTCGGTAGAAGAACGAATCCTTAAATCTGACAAATTGTTATGACTGCTCTTGCCTCACAGTCAGGTCTTTAATATCATCGTCTGAATTGTCGTCATCGATACGTACATTTTATTTTTCCCGCAACATTTTGATGATCACTTCGTGGTAATAACTTCAATTGATGTGGTATCGTACGTCAGCCGTTTATTATATTTTTTAGCGCTAAGTAACCAGTTTATGGATGTTTCTTTATATTTGTCCACCACACAAGAGTCAAGTTATTTTTTATGCATGTGTTGACTTTTAGGCGTCTATGATTTAGAAACACTCCAATGTTAATTAATTAAATTTAAGGGAGTCGAGATTTAATGAAAAAGAAAGATTTACTGAGCAAAAAAGTCGAGCACATCGACATTAAAAAAATCAACGCGGTGGATATTATCAACGCGATGAAAAAAATGTCCTTTTCCGCCCGCGATCTGGCAAACGCCGCTGATATTTACGACCGGATGCTCAGAGAAAAAAATTGCGCTGTTATCCTTACCCTGGCCGGTTCCACATCCGCGGCAGGCTGTATGCAGGTTTATGTTGATCTGGTGAAAAACAACATGATTGACGCCATCGTGGCCACCGGTGCTTCCATTGTCGACATGGATTTCTTTGAAGCTCTGGGATTCAAACACTACCAGGGCACTCCTTTTATTGACGACAAATTATTGCGCAAACTTTATATAGACCGGATTTACGATACATTCATCAGTGAAAACGATTTACAGGCTTGTGACCGCGCTATCAAGAAAATAGCGGACGCGCTTGACCCTCGTCCTTACTCCTCGCGGGAATTCATCGCCGAAATGGGTAGATATCTGGTTAAAAACGCTAAAAAGAAAAATTCTCTTGTTCAGGCGGCTTATGAAAATGACGTGCCTATTTTCTGCCCCGCGTTTTCCGACAGCTCCGCCGGCTTCGGTCTGGTGCTGCATCAGAATGACCGTCCCGACAATCATATCTCCATTGATTCAGTCAAGGATTTCCGGGAACTGACCGATATTAAAATCAAAGCCGGAACCAGCGGTTTATTAATGATTGGAGGCGGTGTACCGAAAAATTTTGCTCAGGATACGGTTGTCTGCGCCGAAATATTGGGACATGAAGTGCCGATGCACAAATTCGCCGTTCAAATCACTGTGGCAGATGTGCGCGACGGCGCCTGCTCCAGCTCCACGCTCAAAGAAGCCAATTCCTGGGGCAAGGTGGATTCTTCCTGCGAGCAGATGGTTTACGCTGAAGCGACAACGGTACTGCCGCTTTTGGCCAGTTACGCCTATCATAAAGAAGGCTGGAAGAAGCGCAAAAAGTGGCAGTTGTCTAAAATCTTCAATGCGAAAAGATAAAACTATTGGGATGAGGGGGATAGCACAGAACAGATAAGTATTTTTAATCGTTAAATTTATTTATAGCTTATTTTTCCACATACCCCCCAAAATACCCCCAAACTTTCAAAAACATCATCTTTTTGTTTCGGTCAAAAATGCAACTAAATTTAGTTTTTCTTGTTGCCTTTTGTCCATATCTCTGATATTTTCCCATAAAAGGGGTATAAATGAGCAAGCATGAAAAACTGATAAAGCGATTTCTCGACCGCCCGGTTGATTTCACATGGGATGAATAACGGCACTGCTCAAGGGTTTGGGTTACGTTCAGTCTAAGGCTGGCAAGACAGGTGGCTCCCGCGTACGATTTGAACATCCCACCGCCGGCATGATCATATTACATAGACCACACCCCACGCCGGTGATGAAACGATATCAGATGGACCAGATTACAGAAGTTTTAAAGAGAGGAAACATGATATGAAAAAAGACATGATAGAATATAAGGGTTACTTCGGATCAGCCCATTACAGTGATGATGATCAGGTTTTTTTCGGAAAGCTCGAATACATAAGTGACCTTGTCAGCTACGAAGGGGTGGACGTAAAATCTTTACAGAAGGCCTTTAAAGAGTCTGTCGACGATTACCTGAGCACCTGTGAAAAAACCGGCAAGGAACCCGAAAAACCCTTCAAAGGCACTTTCAATATCCGCATTGATCCCGATCTGCACAAAAAACTGGTTGAGACTGCCACCGATCAGGGCATAACTCTGAACGCCTACATCAAAGATGTCTTACGGCAAGCCGTTACCAGCGACCACGTTTAAAGTGCAAAAAAGGCGGATGCTTTCACACCCGCCTTCAGGCAATATTGGCGGCAGATAAAACATATGGCAAAATGCCTCAACTTCCGGCCACTGATAAACCCGCATCTCGTTTAATTCATGTTTAATCGTTTCCATCTGAAATCTGGGTAGAGTAGAGAACTGGCAATGACCTCTTTAGGCTGACTTATCTGTTTGGGTCCCTTTCGTCTGACGGTGCCTAAATAGCCGCACCTTATTGGCGTAGCCAATCCTCCCTCATCAAACCGTGCTTGCGATTTTCCCGCACACGGCTTTCCGATGTTCTTCACTACAAGGCATGCGCCCTCTTCCAGACCGCCGTTGTCGGCACTTTGTAAAGCCCATACCTCTCATACAACGCCCGGTATGTAAACCTGGCGTATCCCGCCTTCCGATCTCTGACCTTGTGCCGCTTGCGCAGATGCGTGATCAAACGCTCTTCCACATGGTGCCGTATATGGCCCATTGCTTTGCTGCAATTGCGATAATGAAAGTAGCCTACCCAGCCGCGAACGGTGGCATTGACCTCCTTCACTATCCAGTCAAGCGGCATAATCGTCCGACTTCTTGTCGTAAGATGGGTAACCCGGTCTTTGATGGCTTGCATGGATTTCTTTGAAGGTTGGACATGGGGATAATAGTTCCCCGTTTCCCTGCCTTTCCCCATCCAGATGCTAAATCCAAGGAAGTTAAACTCCCCATCTAAGGCATTGACGATCCGCGTCTTTGTCTCATTCAGGGTGAGTTCTAACCTCTCCAGTATCCGACGCAGCATTTGCATCGGACGCTCGGTTCCACGCCGGCACAGAACAACGACATCGTCCGCATAACGCACGATTCTTGCTCCGAGTTTCCTCTCCAGCTGATGCCGTTCCCATATCCTATCCAGAAGATGCAGGTACAGGTTTGACAACAACGGCGAGATGACTCCTCCTTGCGGGGTGCCTTTGCGGTTTCCCTTGCCGCCGCCAACGTTCCTTTCCTTTCCATCCTTATCCACTTCCATGACCGGGGCTTTGAGCCACAGTTTAATGATGCGAAGTATTTCGCCGTCACTGATCCGCTCGGCAACCACGGTCAAAAGATTGGCATGGGGTATGGTGTCAAAGTACTTGCTCAGATCGGCATCAATGACCTCCGTATAGCCTCTGTTCATGGCATAGGTAACGTCATCGACTGCGTCATGGGCTGACTTCCGGGGTCTGAATCCGTATGAGTTGTCGCAGAAATCCGCTTCAAAGATCGACTCAATGACCAGTTTTACGGCCATTTGAGCCACCCTGTCCCGTATCGTCGGAATACCCAATGGGCGTTTATCGCCGTTTGCTTTGGGTATCATTACCCTCTTTACGGGGTCGGGTCGATAGGTCTTGCTCTTCAGTGCTTCTTCCAGCTCCGCCAGA
>JQOA01000018.1 GCA_000753945.1 Smithella sp. D17
CAAAATCATCGGAATAAAGAAGGCCACATCATGAACAGGGCGAACAAGTTCCTTTCCAGGTATTTTCAGTCTGTAGCATTTAATCTTTGATCTAGCCGGGATGCGTGTGGGTATTTCCATTGAGGCGCAAGGTTCCCGTCGGCGTCCCAAAGTGAGGAATCTTCAATGAGAAAAAATGCTTCTTTGTCTTGGTTCAAGACAATCCGGGCAAGTTCAAGATTTTCGCATAAAAAAAGGTAGTCGCCGACAATAATGGCACCATAAGCCCACGATTGTTTTTTCTTCGGCTTTGGCCCGCACTTAATAGGCTTCCGGTCTGGATCGAGGTAATGCGCAAGCTTCAGGGCAACTTCCGGCGTGACATTATTTGCTTGCTCTCTTAAACATTTGACAATAACTGAACGGTCTCCTGTTTCTATTGCGTAAAGAAAATTTTTTTCATCAACTTCCTTTTGGACTTGCGCTAAATCTGTTTTCTTCATGCCGCCCCCTTTGCGGCCCTATGGTTAAGCAAGGGCAACCGGGTAGGGTTCCCGGCTTTCGGCCCGTCGGCCTAGCCCCCGCTTGTTTATTTCAGAAAGTTCACCACTTGCCCGGATTGCTCTTTTCCCTTTTCCTGTTCGGCGCTCTCAATGGCCCGCTCCAGCGTCTTTGTTGCGTTCTGCAAGGTCGCCGGTGCCAGGTGCGAATACCTTTCTGTCATGGCAATAACGCTATGGCCCAGAAGCTCTTTCAAGGTGTAAATGTCCGTCCCCGCCGTAACGTGCCAGCTTGCGAATGTATGCCGCAAGGTATGAGCGACAACCTTTTGCCGTGCATCGGTGATTCCTTCATTGAATTTCAAATCCGCGACAACCTCAAAAAAGATTCGTGGCATTTCCTTCAACGGTTTGCCCGTGGCGCTGGTGAATATAAGCCCTTCAGGTTCACCTTGCGTCAAGCCCTCAAACATAGCCTTGACTCGTTCTGTCATAAACGCGGCCCGGCCCACTCCGCCCTTAGGGTTCATTACTCTGATAATGCCGCGCTCCGTGTCTATATGGCACCACTTCAGATTGACAATTTCGCCCATTCTTAAGCCCGTGTGAAGGCTTAATAAGGCCATGTTATAAGCCGTGGTGTCCTTTCCCTGTAATGCGCTTAAAAGCAAGTCCGCTTCTTTATGGCTTAAGAATCGGACGCGCCGGTTATCAACCTTTGGTTTCTTTATGCTTCGTGTCGGTGTGTCGCCGGTTATAAGTCCGTCGCGCCGCGCCATATTCCAGATTTGCCGAAACGTCGCCATAACATATTGAAGAGTTCGCGGTGCCCTGCCTGCGTCAAGAAGGTTCTTCTTTACCTTTTCAAGCGCAAAAGGCTTAACGTCCTTCAACGGGATTTGTCCAATGACAGGCTCAAGCCAGTTTTTAAAATGCTCTTTTGCCTTGCGTGTCGCAGAGATTTTCCGACCCACTTGAAACGTCGGATAATAAACATTTTCAAAGTAATACCCGAAAGTAACGTTATCCGCCTCCGCTTGCGCCCGTGCTTCACGCTCCGCCGCTTCCCGTGCCTCTGCAATGGCCCGCTTTTGTTTTGGTGACTTCGGCCCGGTGCCCGTCTTGACATTTCCTTTGTATTGCCGAAGCAACTTCAGGCAGTAATCTTCAAAACCAAGCCCCGGCTCCGCCTTGCGGACTGCTTCAGGGATTCCATCGGAAAGCCAACCCACGCCATAAGTATAATCGCGCCCGGCAACCTTAAAGCGGATCGAATAGTAACGATCCCTTTTCTTGCCATGCCGACGGGTTTCATGCTCATAATACCGAAGCCCTTTTTGTGCCGTCTTTTTCCATTGAATATTCTTCATGCCAGCCCCCTCTTAATTCTGTGAGCGGTAAAGAAGCGGTAAAGAAAGCGGTAAAGGAATCCCCCGTTTTTCTTTACCGCTATTTTACCGCTTTTGTCCTTCACTCAAACAATTTCACTTTATATCACTTAACTAAGATAATAAGCGCAAGTTCCTTAAATGTCAATAGTTTTCTAACGATTATTTGAAGTTTTGTGAAGTTAAAAGAAAGGCCAAATTACGGACTCAAAATCCCCCGTTCGCAAGGACATCTCGGTTCGATTCCGAGCTCCGGCACCAATTTAAAATACCATAACCAGAGAAATGATCCCTTTTATTTTCCCGCGGATTAATAATTACTTTAAGAACATAAAGAAAAGAATTTGTTTTTTTAATCTACTCATCCCGTTGCTTCCTGGCAATTACAAGACTTGTATTTAAATGATTCACTTGTTGTTTAAGTTCATTAATTTGCTTTTGCAAATCACTAATTTGTTCCTGACATAATTGTAATGCCTGACCAGTTTCCAACGCTGTGGCGAATTGTTGAATGTTCATGTACAAAGCAACTGACAGAGATGTGCCTGCATTTAAAACTTTATAAGCTTTGCCTATTGCTTCCTCAATATTTATTTTTTGCGTATCCGAGCCATAGGAGTCCATAGCTTCACATACCACACCCGGTTCTGCCGGGCCGCAGATTTCCTCATACATTTTACGCGCTCCCCGGAATGGTTCACCCTGACCAGAAAGAAACCAAGCCTCACTGAAATCAAAGCGATTGCAAAACAATTTCATAAATTCAGCGCTGGGACGTATTCTCTTTGCGCGGTATTGACTAATATTGCTGGTATTTATCTTTAAAAGATCACTCAAAGACTCGTTAGTTAATTTATCCCTTTGGCAAACATAATTTATTGCCCATCTAGTGCGATTTTTTAATTCATCATCTACCATAAATTACCTGAATTGTCTATTTTTTTTGTTGTAACAAAAGCGTTAATCTGCTTTATTTTAAATACTTTCAATAACTTATCATTAACAAAACGCACTCGTAAAAATATTTAACTGCTAAGCTTAAAATTTACTTGACATAATTAAATATTTGATTTATAATCACATTCAATATTGTAATTTTTAAGTCAAAAAAAGGAGTTTTTAACAATGAAAAAAATTCCCCCCAATATGAAACCCAACGATATCCGGAAGGCCATGCTGGATGCCAACGTTAAACAAGCGGCTATTGCTCGTGAGCTCGGAGTATCCAACGAAACGGTTTATAGCGTTATTGAGGGGCGAGCCTCTCATCGTGTCCGGGAACACATCGCTAAAAAAATAGGAATTGATATTACACAAATCTGGCCGAACCCGTATCTTTTGGGTGGCCCACGCAAAGCAGGAAGGCCCTTTTGCCAAGGCCATCGCAAGGAAACATAAACCAATTTTCAAGAACCGTTTTTTCATGGCCACTTTATAACTTAATCAAAAAGGCTTTTCAACGAATAAAAATGAAAAAAACAGGTTTATCAACGCAGGCGGTTATTTTCTGAAAG
>JQOA01000019.1 GCA_000753945.1 Smithella sp. D17
CGGCGCGCAAAACAAACTGCCGGTTTACATGGAAGGCGATAGGCATTTTACCTTTATTAAATAAATATCCTTGCTTAACAACAATACAGGGATTCATTTCATTAGATCAACAAGCCAATAATCCAGTAAACATTGTACGAAAAAGGATTGAATTAAAAATTCTCAAAAAGAATAGGAATTTTGGCGTGCGCACGAATGACATGTGTAATTACATTTCTTCAATTAATAAGCATGCAAAATTCTTTTGGCACCATTATCCTTTTACAAAGCCGCAAATATTCGAAGAAATAACTTTAAAAAAAGAATTTGATTGTGTTTTTTTCGGTAGAGTTGCACCAGAAAATGGAGTTGATGAACTTCTTAGAGCAATCGCTATTGTAAAAGAAATTAAACAAGATATATCTCTTATTATAGTTGGGCCTGTTGGAAACTCATACCGTCAGTACTTAGAATCTATTTGTTCAGCTTTGGATATAAATACCAATGTAAAATTTACCGGTTTTCTTCAGGATCAACAGGATGCTTTTAAAAATGTTATTAAGGCAAAAATGGATGTATTGCCGACGCAATATGATATTATCCCTGGATCAATTCTGGAATGCATGTCTATGGGTGTTCCTGTAATTTGTTATTCAGTTGGTGGCATACCAGAATTAAATAAAGAACGACAATCCGTTCTTTTAGTGGAAAAAGGAAACATTAAAGGATTAGCGCAAGAAATTCTGTCTTTGTTGAAAAATCCATCTTTTGCAGATGAAATAATCGTGAACGCGAAAATTACCGTTAGACAATTTTATGATTACAATATGATCTATGAAGATTTATTAAACATTTATAATACCTTAACAAGTTGAATTTTATTATGAATAATAACCATATAACGTTGCCTAAGGTTTTAATTGTCGGTCAATCTTTCAATTATTCTTCCGGTGGTGGTGTGACAATTTCACATCTTTTCACTAATTGGAAAAAATCAAACTTATTTTCAATCCACAGCGGCAAAGAAAATATTTCTTTTGACATTTGTAATAATGTTTATGTGTTAGGTTACAAAGAACGAACACATAGCATTTTCAGACCATTCGTAAGACAAAAAAACAAAGGATATATAGTAAGAGGAACAAATGCTATAGGGAAAAATGATTTTGTAGTCCCTATTTCAAAACCTTATTCAAAGTACTCCGATATAAGGATGTTGCTACAAAGAATAGGTACTTATTGTGGCGCAAATCATTTATTTCATCATTTTCAAATATCAAAACAACTTAAAAAATGGTTATTGGAAATAGCCCCTGATGTTATATATGCACAATATGCTGATTACGCGTCGATGCGCTTCGTACTCGAATTACACAACATACTAAAAATCCCTCTGATAGTTCATATAATGGATGATTGGATTTCTATACCGCCACGTACCACCGTACAGGACACCGTAAAAGAAAATTTTTTAACAAGATTATTCTGGAAAAACAGGACGAATGTACTATTTAATAAATTACTTTGTCGTGCATCCAAAAGACTCGTGATATCTGAGGCAATGGCATTGGAATATCATAAACGATATAATTTAAAATTTTCCTGGGCACATAATTATGTTGAGGAAGACAAGTGGAGTATATATAAGAAAAAAACTCAGCAAAAAAGCGACAAAATAATTATTGGGTATTTTGGAACTATAGATATTAAAAATCAAGACACCTTCGACGATTTGCTTAAAGCACTTCATGAAGCTAAAAATTATAATATTATTGTTCACATTTATTCTTCGTGTTCTTTGCCAGAATATTTTTCAAATAATGATTATATCAGACTGTTTAATGCAGTCGATCAGAATGTATATAAAGAGGAAGTTCTAAAATGCCATATATTGTTTTTACCATTAGGATTTTCTGATCTTTCATTTAAATATACTAAATTATCAATACCCACCAAACTTGCTGAGTACTTGATTTCAGAAGTGCCTGTTCTTGTTTATGCACGTCCCGATACAGCACTTTATAAATTTTGCTTTAAGAATAATTGTGCAATAACGGTTTGCGAAAAGTCAAACGGGAAATTAAAAGATGCAATTGCCGATATTATTGAGAATAAAAAGCAAACTGAACAAATTATACAAAATGCATATCATACTGCAGCTACGTTGCTATCTAAAAAAGAGATGTTGATTAGATTTCAAAATGAATTTTTGAATCTTAAAGAATAATTTAATTAATATGAATGAATTGAATATTTATAAAAA
>JQOA01000020.1 GCA_000753945.1 Smithella sp. D17
TGAGTAACCACTATAGTGGCAAGTGAAGCTTTTTATCATACGACAAACTACCACAGTGAATTTAATATTACCGTGGTAATTAAATCTTTTCATTTTTGAACAGTGGTAGGCATTACCTACTATTCCCCTTACAATTAATCAGTATTGTTTTCATTCACCCCCTACATTAATTTGTAGTCGATAAATAAATCTACAAGGAAGAATAACATTAAGAATAATCGCCGTGTAATTAAAATAAAGGATTATAAAAAAGAAAAGGAGAACAAAAACATGAAAGTTCTAATAGTTTATTACTCAATGTATGGTCATATATACAAAATGGCTGAAGCCGTAGCGGAAGGCGTAAAACAGGTTAAAGGCGCTGAAGTGAAAATGTATCGAGTGCCGGAGACTTTGTCCGACGACATTTTGATGAAAATGGGAGCTTTAGATTTTCAAAAGAAAACCGCTCACATCAATGTTTGTACCACGGATGATCTCGTTTCTGCTGATGCAATTATATTCGGCACACCGACGCGTTTCGGTAATATGTGCGGTCAGATGCGGCAGTTTCTCGATTCCACAGGAGGGATTTGGGCCAAAGGACTTCTTGCCGGAAAAGCAGGAAGTGTCTTTACCAGTTCGGCAACACAGCATGGCGGCCAGGAATCAACAATTCTCAGCTTCCATAATACACTCCTTCATCACGGAATGATCATTGTAGGCTTGCCTTATGCTTTTGAAGGGCAAATGCGTATTGATGAAATCACCGGTTCATCTCCTTACGGCGCTTCAACTATTGTAGGCGGTAAAGGTGAAAGAATGCCCAGCGAAAATGAACTGCAGGCGGCAAGATACCAAGGCAAACATGTTGCTCAAATTGCCGCAAAACTGGCCCATTAATATCATTTAAAGGAGGGCTTTTATGAATCAAGATGCTAAGGATCAAGAATGGCAACAATTGCAGTCTCGTATAAATAAATTCGTAGGCCATTTTCTGAAAAATGATATCCCTGCTATTGAACACAAAACACACATAGCCGGTCTTTTGCAATCACCTCCGGAATACAATGAACAAAATGTAGAAGAAACAGCATAAATAATATTGGCAGAATATTATCGATATAAATGACAGGGTCAAAACTACATAAATTTAAATAATTTCATTTAAGTCAAGAAAGGAAGGTGGACGAAATGATTGGCGAAAAAACAAGAAACGCAATGAATGAACAGATCAAGCATGAAATGGAATCATTCTACATCTATTTATCCATGGCCGCTTATTTTCATGCGCAGAATCTGGACGGCATGGCGCACTGGATGCGTTGTCAGGCGCATGAGGAAATGATTCATGCCATGAAATTCTATGATCACATCCTGGATAGAGGCGGCGTGGTAACGCTTTTGGATTTGAAGCAGATTAAAACATCATGGAAGAAACCACTCGAACCCTGGCTGGAGGCCTATGAACACGAAAAGTTCATCACGGGTAAAATTAAGGATATAACGAAAATATCCCGTGAAGAAAACGACTACACTTCCGAACCTCTTCTTTCCTGGTTTTTAAAGGAACAGATCGAAGAAGAAAAAAATACGGAAAAAGTTTCCCGCGAACTGGCCATGGTAGAAAACTCCAAAGAGGGTATTTTGATGTTGGACAGGGAATTGGCCGCGCGTGTCTTTACAGCGGGATCACCGCTTGATCCGGCAGCCTACAACATGGTTGCATAAAAAAGCAGTACGAAAACAAACGACAATTTTCGTTATCCAACGCAGAGCGAAAAGATAAGAAAAGCGGCATGGTGCAATAAAAAAAATCAAAACAACTCAGACAAAAGGAGAAATGATTATTATGCCGGCCAACAAACCGCACGCGCTCAAAGCTATAACGCGCTATAAAATGTTGCTGGTGATGATCAACTATCATGGAAGAACCTTTTTATGAAGTGATTTTCGGATAATATATCTAAACTGAACGGGAGGATAAAATGAGTTTCAAAATAAAAGAAAATATTACATGGGTCGGCAAGATTGACTGGGAATTGCGCAAGTTTCATGGCGAAGAATATTCAACCCATCGCGGTTCAAGTTATAATTCCTATCTGGTACAGGACGAGAAGACAGCCTTGATTGACACGGTATGGGGAAAGTTTTCTAAAGAATTCGTGCAAAATTTGGAAAAGAAAATCTCCCTGGACAAGATAGATATTGTGATCGCCAATCATGCGGAATCCGATCACAGCGGCGCGCTGCCTGAACTCATGAGCCATATTCCCGACGTCCCGATATACTGCACAAAAAATGGCGTGAATTCACTGAAAGGTCACTACCATCAGGATTGGAATTTTCAGGTTGTCAAGACCGGGGACAAACTCAGCCTCGGATCGAAGGATCTGATTTTTATTGAAGCCCAAATGCTGCATTGGCCGGACAGCATGATGTCTTACCTGACGAAAGATAATATTCTCTTCAGCAATGACGCTTTCGGACAGCACATCGCATCGGAGCTGATGTACAATGATTTGGTTGATCAGGCGGAACTGTTTCAGGAAGCCATTAAATACTATGCCAACATCCTGACGCCGTTCAGCTCTCTTGTCGATAAAAAAATAAAAGAAGTTTTGGCCTTAAAGGTTGCTGTGGACATGATCTGCCCGAGTCACGGGGTTATCTGGAGAAAAAACCCGCTGCAGATTGCTGAAAAATATCTGCAATGGGCCGGAAACTATGCCGAAAATCAAATTACGATAGCCTATGACAGCATGTGGGATGGAACACGTCGAATGGCCGAGGCCATTGCCCAAGGGATCACCCAAGAGGATCAAGCGGTTAACGTAAAATTATTCAATATCGCCAGGTCGGATAAAAATGACCTGATTACAGAAATATTCAAATCCAAAGCGGTGCTGATTGGCTCTCCGACTATCAACAAGGGCATTCTTTCCGCTGTAGCCGCTATCCTGGAAGAGATGAAGGGATTAAAGTTTATGAACAAGAAGGCGGCGGCATTCGGTTGTTACGGATGGAGCGGCGAGAGCATCAAAATCATATCGGATAAACTTGAAGAGAGCGGATTTCGACTATTGAATGATGGGATAAGGGAAAAATGGAACCCGGACAACCAAGCCATGGACAACTGTATTTTTTTTGGAAAAGACATCGCATTAAATCTAAATGATTGACGGCGAGAGAACGATTGTAATCTGTCATAGTGTATAATCATGAGCATCGTCTGTACCATTGGTCATTCAAATCGGCCCATTGAAAAATTTATTCAGATCCTTCAATTCTATAAAATTGAAACAGTTGCCGACGTCCGAACCATTGCGGCGTCCAGGCATAGCCCGCAGTATAATAAAGATGATCTGCGCAATAGTTTAAGCCGGGAAAATATTGGCTACATCCATTTGAAGGGACTTGGAGGACTGCGGCATACAACGATAGCCTCCGTCAGTACCGCCTGGGAAAATGCCTCCTTTCGTGGCTATGCCGATTACATGCAAACAACACAATTTCAGGAGAATCTTGATCTGCTCATCCACCTTCTCCAGAATAAACCAACAGCCATCATGTGCGCTGAAGCTCTTCCCTGGCGTTGTCACAGGTCCCTGATCGGTGATGCCCTGTTGATCCTGAACATTACAGTCATAGACATAATCAATGAAAAAAACAGCAAACCACATCTGCTAACGTCGTTTGCCAAAGTTGTAGGGCAAAGAATTATTTACCCCAAAGACAGCTTAACAGGAGGGCCTGTAGGTGAATATAATTATTTGCATTAAGCAAGTGCCGGACACAACAAATGTTAAAATTAATCCGGAGACCAACACATTAATCCGTGAAGGCATCTCCAGTATTATTAATCCATTTGACCTGTACGCCATTGAAGAAGGTCTTCGTCTTAAGGAAAAATTCGGGGGTAAAGTTACCGTCATTTCACTGGGGCCGCCACAAGCCATTAATGCGCTCAAAGAAGCCATCGGAATGGGAACGGACGAGGCCATCCAGCTTTCCGACCGCGCTTTTGCCGGTTCGGACTCCTGGGCTACAGCATATGCACTGTCCCTGGCAATTAAAAAAATGGGTGAATTCGATATAATTCTGTGCGGCAAGCAGGCCATCGACGGTGATACAGGCCAGGTAGGTCCGGGCGTTGCTAGCCAACTAGGAATCACTCAACTCACTTATGTTTTCAAGATTGTTAAGATCGAACCGGAGGCAGGAACAATTACAGTGGAACGCCTGCTGGAAGAAGGCCGGGAGATCGTGGAAGCCAGGCTGCCTGCCCTCCTTACGGTGGTGAAGGATATCAATCAACCGCGCTCGACCTCTCTTTTTCATATTCGACGTGCTTCCAAACTCATCGTTCCCACTTGGACCGCTGCCGATTTACCCGGTGCAGATCTTTCAAACCTGGGACTGAAAGGCAGTCCGACACAGGTGATAAAAATATTCAGTCCGCCAAAACACGAAGGAATTTTGGAATTGATTAAAGCCGATAGTGCCGAAGAATCTGCGGCAATACTCGCCGATAAAATTATTGCGGAAAAAGTTCTATAAGGAGAAAACATGCCGCTACTGGATATCGACAAAGATAAATGCGTAGGTTGCGGAGCGTGTATCGATGCCTGCCCATTCGGAGCACTAAGCCTTGTGGATGATATGGTGGTGGTCAACGATAAATGCACGGGATGCGGTGCGTGTCTGCTTGCGTGTCCGATGCATGCGCTCAGTCTTCCGGAGAAGCCCCCGCTGAAAGCGGCGCAGCATCTTGCCACATACAGCGGCGTGTGGGTTTGGGTGGAACAATTCCATGGACAGATGGGCGGCATTTCCGTGGAAATGCTGGGCCAGGGCCGTAAATTGGCCGGCCAGCGCAACGTCGCGCTCACCGCCTGTGTGCTGGGACACCATGTGGAACACATTACCAAAGAAGCCATTTCTTTCGGGGCGGATCGTGTTTTCTGGGTGGATGACGAAAGTCTTGCCTCTTACACGACAGTTCCCTATGCGAGCACGCTGATTAATTTGGTTCACGAGTATAAGCCGGAGATATTCCTGTTGGGCGCAAGTGCCCGAGGACGCGATCTTGCCGGTTCGGTAGCTTCTCTTCTTCACACCGGTCTTACCGCTGATTGCACCGGTCTGGATATCGATCCGGAAAATGGCTTATTGCTGCAAACCCGTCCGGCTTTCGGTGGCAATATCATGGCTACAATTATTTGCCCCAATCATCGTCCGCAGATGGCTACAGTGCGATATCGTGTTTTTGAAAAGCCCAAATCCGATTATCAACGTCAGGGACAGGTCATTCCAGTCAAGGCCGCCATGAGCGCGGACCAGATTACTGCTCACGTTGTTGATTCTATCCTGGAAAAAGATGAAGTTAATCTGGCTGATGCCCGCGTTATCGTGGCCGGCGGACACGGTGTGCGTGGGCCGGCAGGTTTCGAGCCGATCCGTAAATTAGCTCAAGTATTAGGCGGCGCGGTGGGATCATCGCGTTCGGCTGTTGATGCAGGATGGATATCTTATGCCCATCAGGTAGGACAGACCGGTCGTACTGTGCGTCCCGACCTGTATATCGCCTGCGGAATTTCCGGCCAGATACAGCATCTGGCGGGCATGAAGACATCCAAGGTCATTGTTGCCATCAACACAAATCCGGATGCACCTATTTTCAATGTTGCTAATTATGGCATCGTGGGTGATTTGTTCCAGATTGTTCCGGCTTTGACTAAACAATTTAAAAAGAGATTACATAAATGACAGCTGCTACGGCAAAAAAGAATAGTGTTCCGTAATTATTCATCCGTTGGAAGTAATAGGTTTATCCTACCGTTAACCTACAGATCAATCCTTATTGTAAATATTGAAGTTATCCATAATATTACAAGCGAATAAAATTAAGGAGGAAAGTATGAAAAAGAATGTTTTAATTATTTCATTAGTAGTGGCTGTGGCATTTGTCCTTGGCACCATTACGGCACAGAGTCAGACGGGCCGAGGCGGCTATGGTTATGGAATGGGTCAAGGTTATGGTATGGGCCCGGGAATGATGGGCGGTGACTGGCTCGAAGTTCCTGACAAATTACCCGCGCCAAAAAACACGGAATGGGTACAAAAACTCAGGGAGATTCTGACGCTGGAAAAAGAATCTTTGGCTCAGTATCAGACCGATCAGGAAAAGTTCAATGCCTACATGCCCTATATGATGGTCATCCCCCAGGAGGAAAATCATATTGATTGGATTGGACAACTGTTTGCCGCCTATGGTTTGTCTGCCGATGGAAAGACACCTCCTGTCGTGGACAATAAGACATTAACGAATGCCTACGAACTCAGTGTGAAAATGGAAAACGAATTATTGCCCCGTTATGAATGGCTCGTAAAAAAAGCCGAGGATCGCGATACGGCTCAGGTGTTGAATGGCTTACTCATTCAAAGCCGCTGGCATCTGGTCATGTTTGATCATGCCTTGCGCATGGGTCATGGTTACGGTTACAGTAGAGGATGGGGCATGGGACGTGGCATGATGGGCGGTCACGGCTACGGTATGGGGCCTGGCATGATGGGGGGAGACTATTATGGCACTGGTCGTGGTTATGGAAGGCAATATCCGTCAAGCGGTAAGGCCATTGACGCGAAGGAAGCTGAGACTATGATGAATGACTATTTGAAATCATCCAGAAACCCTAATTTGAAGTTGGGCAAGATAAAAGACGCGGGAAATACCTTTGAAGCGGAAATACTGACAAAGAAAAACGACCTTGTTGACAAAGTGTACATCGACAAACGCACGGGTCAAATCTGGTCTGCTTATTGAAAAATATTTTTGGGGGAATTTAGTACTGTAAGGTTGATCAAAACCGGGCAGGACTAATCCCCCAAAAATATTTTATAAAAAAAGAAGGGAGTTCAATTCAATTGTCTCAGGGAGGTATATTAATGAAACGATTTTTGTATTTAGCTATAGCGGCTGTCGCCGCCATGTCGACGATGGGTTGTGATGGATATTATGGCCCGATGCGTGGTGGATGGAATCATATGATGAACTACGGTTGTGGGTTCGGAGGAATGTTTATGTGGATATTGTTTGTTATTATCATTGGTATTGTTGCATATTTTATTATTCAAAACGCTAAGACGAAAAGCGCAGGAGGGACAAAGCAGGAAACGCCTTTGGATATTTTAAATAAGCGTTATGCCAAAGGAGAAATCACAAAGGAAGAATACGACAGAATGAAAAAAGATGTTGAATGAGTATTCTCCATCGCAGGCAATATGAAATTTAACCGGAGAAATTTAAACCCGGCTGATTCACGTGATGCGCTTTCAGTTGATCCGGGCTGTTAGCCACCCGCATAAAGGATAGGGATATGAGTACAAAAGTAAATACAGAAAAAGATCAGAAGATAGATCCCGTCTGTAATATGGTTGTGTCAAGCGATTCCCAATACCATTACTATTATGCAAACAAAGATTATTATTTCTGCAGCGAACACTGTTTGCACAAATTTAAAGACCGTCCGGAACAATATATGAATAAGGAATCCCCGCCATCTCTTGAAACACACGGCAAATTAGTAATCTATACCTGTCCCATGCATCCTGAAATTAAACAGCAGGGACCCGGTAATTGCCCGAAGTGCGGCATGTCTCTGGAACCCAAAACGCCTGTGCCGGCAGTGGGAAAGATAGAATATACCTGCCCGATGCATCCGGAAATCATCCGGGACAAGCCGGGGAGCTGTCCGAAATGCGGGATGGCATTGGAACCGAAAACCGCCTCGCTGACCGAAACAGAGAGCAATCCGGAATATGAAGACATGCGCAGACGCTTCATTGTGGGGGCTATCCTGACACTCCCTCTGCTGATTATTGCCATGCGCGGTATGATTCCGGGCGGCGGGTTACTCGATACGCTGGCCAACGCCAAAATCTATCTCTGGCTGGAACTTCTGCTTGCAACACCGGTAGTCCTCTGGGCGGGATGGCCCTTTTTTGTTCGGGGCGTCCAGTCCGTCATCAACAAAAGTCTTAACATGTTTACCCTGATCGGCCTTGGGGTTTCAGTGGCCTACCTTTACAGCTTAATCGGTGTGTTGTTTCCCTATCTTTTCCCTGCGACGATGCGGACGGCAGAAGGTACCGTCGGGGTCTATTTTGAGGCCGCGAGTGTCATCGTTGTCTTGATATTGCTGGGTCAGATGCTGGAACTGCGGGCCAGAAGCCGGACCGGTACAGCGATAAAGAAACTGTTGGGTCTGGCGCCGAAGACTGCCCGAAAAATAGACACTAAGGGGAATGAAAACGATATCCCTTTGGCGCATGTCATGAAGGGCGATCATTTGCGTGTCCGGCCGGGAGAAAAAATTCCCGTGGATGGCGTCGTTCTGGAAGGATTAAGCAGCGTCGATGAATCGATGATCTCGGGTGAACCGATACCGGTTCAGAAACAAGTTGGGGACAAACTCATCGGTGCTACGATCAACGGCACCGGATCATTAATTATGGAGGCGCAGAAGGTAGGCGCTGAAACAGTTCTGTCACAAATAGTCAAGATGGTGGCCGAGGCCCAGCGCAGCCGGGCGCCGATTCAGAAGCTGGCCGATGTTGTCGCCGGATATTTTGTGCCGGTAGTGATTGCCATCGCACTGATTGCCTTTGTCATCTGGTACTTTTTCGGTCCTGAGCCCCGGTTAGCCCATGCGCTGATTGCCGCTGTCTCCGTGCTGATCATTGCCTGTCCCTGTGCTTTGGGTCTGGCAACGCCGATGTCGATTATGGTGGCAACGGGCAAGGGAGCAACTGTGGGGGTCTTGTTTAAGAATGCCGAGGCAATCGAGACCCTGAGGAAAGTGACGACGCTCGTGGTTGACAAAACCGGAACGCTGACCGAGGGCAAGCCTAAACTAATGCGGGTTGTCGCGGTTCCGGGCATGGATAAAGACAGAGTATTGTTACTGGCGGCATCCTTGGAGAAAGGCAGCGAACATCCATTGGCGGCAGCCATTATCGAAGGGGCTGTCGATCAAGGGATCCATCTGACCGATACGAATAATTTTGTTTCCCATACCGGCAAGGGTGTTTCCGGCGAGATTGACGGCAAAAAGGTATTGCTTGGCAGCAGTTCGCTATTGGAAGCGTTCAAAATTGATGCCGGCTCCTTGGGAGAGCAGGCCCTGGCCATGCGGTCCGAAGGACAGACGGTCATGTTTGTGGGGATTTCAGGAAAGATTGCCGGTTTGCTGGCGGTTGCCGATCCGATCAAAGAGACCACGCCAGAGGCAATCCAACAACTGCACGCCGAAGGCATCCGGATTGTGATGTTGACCGGTGATAATAAAGTAACAGCGGAAGCAGTTGCCAAAAGGCTTAATCTGGACGAAGTGGTGGCTGAAGTTCTGCCGGACCAAAAGGCAACGGCGATCAAAAAGTTTCAACAGGGCGGGCATGTTGTCGCCATGGCCGGTGACGGGATCAATGATGCCCCCGCTCTGGCTCAGGCACAAGTGGGTATCGCTATGGGAACGGGCACGGATGTTGCCATGGAAAGCGCCGGTGTTACCCTGGTGAAGGGCGATCTTACCGGCATCGTCCGCGCGAGGCGCTTGAGTAACGCCACAATAGCCAATATCAAGCAAAACCTTTTCTTTGCTTTTATTTATAATGTTCTCGGTG
>JQOA01000021.1 GCA_000753945.1 Smithella sp. D17
CCGCACGTACGCATGGTTACTTCATCAAGTTTTATCGGATTAAATAGATTTTTCCGGCGCGCAAAAGCATTGTAGAGATTAAACGTAGAAATCTCCTTTTTAAAAGCGAAAAGATCCGTACTTAAATATCGTTCTCCACCATCAGGGAGAATAACGACGATTAACCCTTCCTCCAGAAGCTTCGCCTTCTGAGCAGCCACAAACATAGCCGCGCCGGAGCTCATTCCTACAAATATGCCTTCTTCACGGGCTAACCGCCGGGACATTTCAAAAGCATCTTCATCTAAAATATTCACTTTTTCGTCGAGCCTGGTTTTATCATATATCCCCGGACGATAAGATTCCCGCATGTTCTTTAGTCCCTGAATCTTGTGCTGTAGATAGGGTTCCACACCTATAATTTTAATTTCCGGATTCAGTTCTTTGAGCCGTTTGGAAATTCCCATAGCGGTGCCTGTGGTACCCAGGCAGGATACTACCATAGTAACCTTACCATCTGTTTGTTCCCAAATCTCCTGCGCTGTACCGTAATAATGGGCGGCGACATTATCCTCATTATTGAATTGATCAGTACCAAAATATTTATCAGGATTTTCGCGCAGCATTTTATATGCAACTTCAATGGCTCCGTCGGTACCTTGAGCAGCCGGGGTGAAATACAATTCCGCTCCCATGGCACGCAGAATCTTTTTTCTCTCTTCACTGGCCGATTCCGACATCGTCAAACACAATTTATATCCCTTCGCCGCCGCAATCATCGCCAAGCCGATTCCCGTATTGCCGCTGGTTGCTTCCAAAATAGTTTTCGACGAATTCAGATCACCTCTTTTTTCGGCATTCTCGATCATGAATAATGCGGTGCGATCCTTAATGGATCCACCGGGATTGACACCTTCAACTTTTGCAAAAATCTTTACTTTTTTATTGGGATTAAGCCGGAAGATTTCCACCAAAGGCGTGTTACCGATGCTTTCAATAATGTTTTTGTAAAGTTTATGCATAGATTAATACGATCAACTATCCATTTTGGGTAAAGAAATTTTAATAAACTGAACGCCTTCTTCCTTTAAATTTTCTTCTTCTTGCGGCGTACTTGTCCCTTTGATATTTCGTTTTTCTTCATCTCCGTAATGTATCTTTAAGGCAGTTTCGGCAAATTTATTACCCACATCCTCAAAATTATTATCAATATATTGATGTAATATTTTCATAGTTCTAGCTACAGAAAGTTCCGATTCCCGGTTTTTATCTGCCGTCCGTGAGCCCTTTCCTATAATCGTTATCGAAGAAGGGATAATTTCGACACTCGAACTATTACAAACGGGACAAGAAACCAGTTTTTGTGAATTTTGTAAAATCCAGGCTTGCCGATCTTTAAACCAGCCTTCGAATTGATGTCCTTTTTCGCATTTTAAATCGTAAATAATCACCGTATTACTATCCTTTACACAATAATTTATGTGGACAATTGTAAATAAATTATATAACGTCCTTGGCCGTGTCGGGATGTGGCCCAGCTTGGTAGGGCACTGCGTTCGGGACGCAGGAGTCGCGCGTTCAAATCGCGCCATCCCGACCATTTTTTTAATACGATATCTTTTATTAACCGACAACTGATGCCAGTTTGAAGATCGGCAGATACATAGCTATAATCATACCGCCAACGACCCCCCCCAGGAAAACCATCATTACCGGCTCCAGCAGCGCAGTCATTGAATCCACCGCAACATCAATTTCTTCGTCGTAAAAATTAGCAATTTTACTGAGCATGGAATCCAGAGCGCCGGTAGCTTCTCCCACGGAAATCATCTGTATAACCATGGGTGGGAAAATGTCGGTCTCCGCCAACGGTTCTGCTATAGAACGGCCTTCACTGATACTTTGGCGTGTCTTCATTAAAGCATTCTCAATAACTTTATTTCCGGAAGTTTTACTGACAATGGTTAATCCTTCCAAAATGGGAACACCGGAAGTCATCATTGTTGAAAGCGTGCGCGAAAATTTAGACACAGCAACCTTTTTCATCAATAGCCCGAACACTGGAGCTTTAAGTATCAGGGAGTCAATCATCAAGCGCCCTTTTTCCGTTTTATAAAATCTCTTAAAGGCGATGTAAATGGCAACAAATATGGCTATCATATATAAAAAATAATGTTGGGTAAATTCACTTGCATTAATTAAGAATTGAGTAGGTCCGGGCAATGTTCCGCCCATACCTTCAAACATTGTTTTGAACACAGGAATGACCTTGAGCAGCAATAAAGCAACTACAGAAACAGCTATAACCAAAACAGCTATGGGATAAGTCATTGCACCCTTCACACGTCGTTTTAACTTCAATGCTTTTTCCATATAATTGGAAAGGCGTTCCAAAATAACATCCAGCATACCGCCTGCCTCACCAGCAGCAATCAAATTCACAAAAAGATCATCAAATATTTGGGGATATTTTTTTAAAGCATTGGTTAAACTGGTACCGCCCTCTATATCTTCCTTTATTGATCGAATAATTTTAGCAAAGTTCTTATTCTGTTCTTGTTGAGCTAAAAGGTCCAGGCACTGAATAAGCGGCAGGCCGGCATTGATCATTGTGGAAAAAACCCTGCAAAAGACAACCACATTTTTTTCATTTATCTTTCCTTTCAAGAAAGGTAAATATTCAGAAATATCTTTAGGTTTCGACTTAACTTCGATGGATTTAAATCCCTGCCGGCGTAAAATACCACGAACGGTAATCTCGTCGGCCGCATCCATCTCTCCTTTTTTTACCTCATTCTTTTTTGTTGTACCTTCCCAAATAAAAATCGGCATATTCTAAAATCCTTTTCTTACATTAGAATAACTTTAATCCATGAATACTTTAAACCAACTTCCATATAAATTCAACAAGTTAAATTAGAAAATTTATGGGCAGCCGCGAATTGTTTATTTTTTAACTGCCCTGGTCTTACTGCGTTGACAAAATATCTCATATTGAATAATACCGGAAGCCACAGCAACATTTAACGAATCAAAGCTTCCCGGCATGGGAATTGTCAGCAAAAAATCACACTTCTTCTTCACTAAAGGCCTGATACCTTTTGCCTCTCCTCCCAATACCAAAACTACAGGACAATTAAAATCCATCTCGTGCAAATTACTTCCACCGCGAACTTCCGCTCCGAAAACCCAAAATCCTTTATCTTTCAAATAATCAAGCGTTTGCGATATATTAACCACTCTGGCGACAGGTATTTGCGCGACGCTTCCGGCAGAAGCTTTATTAACAACCGCCGTAACCGGAGCAGCTCTGTCCTCAGGGATTACTACACCGTTTGCGCCTAAACAATGAGCAGTACGAATTATTGATCCCAGATTGTGGGGATCCATGATATTATCAAGTACTAAAATTAAGTCAAAATTGAAAGATTGATTACGGTTTTTTATTAATTCATCTAAATCCGCATAAACAAAAGGCTTGCACAGGCCGATAACTCCTTGGTGATCAGAAGTTCCGGCCAATTCATCCAGATATTTACGGTGAGAAAATTCGACAGGAATTACTGCTTGTCCAGCTACTTCTATTATTTCTTTTACAGAAGATCCGCCCCGCCCGGAGGCGATGATAATTTTTCTTAATCCGCCTTCCCGCCGCTGAAGGAGAGCTCTGATGGAATTTATACCGTAAATTACCTCCATGTCCTGCTTTCCATTTTTGTGACTGAATTATCTTGCTGCTAAACCATCAGCAATTTCCTGAACAATTTGCCGGCAAGCTTCCAGCGGTTCCTGGGCCGTGCTAATCGGCCTTCCTACAACAATATAATCGGCGCCTGTTTTTACAGCTTCATAAGCGCTGAGAGTTCTTTTTTGATCGTCTTTTGTTTTTACGTCTGCACCGCGTATCCCCGGCGTTACGATGATAAATTTATCGCCAAGATTCGCTCGTAGCACTGCTATATCCTGTGCCGAAGCCACCACACCCGATGCTCCTGCCTTTTGCGCCAATCTGGCCAGATGAAGAACCTGTTCCCCGGTCGTTCCCGGAAACCCAATCTCTGCCAAATCAGCGTTATTCAAACTGGTAAGAACCGTGACCGCCAGAACAATTGGCCGCGTCCCGGCAATATTATCAGCACAGGTCCACGCGGCGGTTACGGCCTCTTTAATCATTTGAGCGCCGCCCGATGCATGAACATTAAACATATCAACATTTAACCTGACAGCGGCCTGGGCTGCACGGGCTACTGTGTTGGGAATATCATGAAATTTCAGGTCTAAAAATACCTTTTGACCTCTCTTTTTGATGCTTTCAATTATTTTCGGCCCGACAGCAGTAAACAATTCCTTGCCGACTTTAAACATACCGACATGGTCCGAGAGTAGCTTCACCCATGACAAAGCTTCCTCATAATTGTTCGCATCAAGCGCAAAGATCAGTTTATCGCCCGCCGTTTTATTCGATATATTCTTCATCGCCGATGAACTCTGAGCTATCCGGAATTGGTTTGAAGTCTTCCTTCGTTCCGTTCAAATATTCAGGATTGGCATAAACGACTTTACCTGCGGCAATCTCGCGCAGAGCCAACACAATCTCCCTGTTTTTACTGGGTACTAAAGGTGTTGCCCCTTTCAGCAACTGATGAGCGCGTTTCGACGCGAGCGAAACAAGTCCAAATCTGGTTTTGGCAACAAGTAAAGAATCTTCTATTGTAATTCTAGCCATAGATCCAAAATCTCCTTAAAATATATTATTTTTTTTAATAAACTTTTTAATTTCACTTCGCAACCTGCTTCTTTTGCATTTTTGGGCTTTATAAATAGAAATCAATTGATTGACAGCAGTGTCCAAATCTTTGTTAAAAATTACGTAATCATACCACGAAATTTCTTTTAATTCACTTTCCGCCTGATCAAATCGATCTTGAATAACTTTATCGGTTTCGCAACCACGTCCTTCCAAGCGCCTTAAAAGTTCGTCACGGGACGGGGGAAGCACAAAAAACATAAACACCTCCCTTAAAATTTTGTTTTATTTTTTTCGCCCCCCGCGGTTCGATATCCAGCAATAAATCCTGACCTTTATGAAGAAACGACTCCATAGTTTTCTTTGAAGATCCATATAAGTTACCATAATTTTCTACCCATTCAACAAATTCACCCTGATCAATACGCGCCTGAAATTCATCACGAGAAATAAAATGGTAATCTTTCCCGTCCCCTTCATTCGGGCGTGGAGGCCTGGATGTATAGGAAACCGAAAATTTTATTTCCGGACAGGCTTGCAGCAACTTTTGGCAAATAGTGCTCTTCCCTGTTCCTGAAGGCGCGGAGACAACTATAAATAATCCTCTGGCCATATGTACTTACTCTATATTTTGCGCCTGTTCACGCAATTTACCCAATTCACTTTTAACTTCAATCACTTGACGAGTTATTTCCACATCGCTGCTTTTTGAACCAATTGTATTAATTTCGCGATTCATTTCCTGTAAAAGGAAATCTATTTTTCTGCCTTCGGTTCCCTCGCTTTGCAGCAATTCTTCAAACTGTCCGATATGACTATGCATCCGCACTATTTCTTCCGTAATATCACTTCTTTCCGCCATAATTGCAACCTCTTGATTTAAACGGGCATCTTCAAGCGCGTATCCGGCAGTTAACTCTTTTATTCTTTCCGCCAGACGCTTTTGATACTCAATAACCACCTGCGGCGCACGTAATTTAATGGTTTCCAGAATTTCCGTAATCGCCTTGAGCCTCATATCCATATCTTGAAACATGGCAAGGCCTTCATCCTGCCGCATATTGCTCAGCATCGCCAGCGATTCCAAAAACGTTTTTTCCACCTGATTGAGAAAATCAGGACTCAATTGCACCTCCAATGATGGCGTAAAAATATCACGAAAGCCAGCCAACGTTTTTAAACTGATGGGAGCTTCCAGGTTGAATTCCGCTTTAAGCCGGTTCAAAACATTAAAATAATCACGGGCAATTTCTAAATTGAGATTGACTTTGGATACATCGGCGCCTTCGCCTTCCAACCGGATGGACACTTCTATGCGTCCGCGTTTGAATCTTTCACTAATCTTCTTTTTGAAGTCCGTTTCCAGAGGAAAAAGCGCTGAAGGCGTCCGCAGAAATATCTCCAGAAAACGGTGATTTACAGACTTAGCCTCCGCAATAATATTTCTGCCTTCTTGAACTGTTTCTACCCGACCATAACCGGTCATGCTTTTTATCATTTATACACCATATACCAATTTAAGGAACTTTACGTATTTTTTATAACTGTTGTGGCATTTTTAACTGCAATAAATATCTATTTCTGATTTTACCAAGCATTAAGAGTTGCTTTTCATCCGCATAATCAGGGTAAGTCCAGGGTAAAGAACAAAACTTCTTCCCCTGATAAATCAGGGTCAAGTCGGCATAAATTCCATCCCGCAAATAGGGACGGTGTGTATACGCCTTGCCGGTAGCCAAAATCAAATGTGCCTTTGATATATAACCGGGATCAATATTAACCTGCCTCCGAATATCCAATGCCAACCTGTCTTCAATACTGTTTGTTGCCAGCTTTATATCGGGTAATTCCTCTGGCCGGATTAATTTTTCCATGGACAGAAAGCGCCGCACAAGATTCTCTCCCATTTCAGCGCTGTAATAATTCGTATAATCAAAGAGCATTTCTTCGCTTACAAAATCCGGCTGTCCATATTCTGAGGACAAAATTTTTATCGTTTCGTTTAACAGTGAAGTCTCTTTAGCAAAAATGCTGAAGACCAGTTTTACCGGTTCAACCGGGTTCGGCTTGCTCATAATACTTCTATAAGTTCTTTCTGAGAGACAGTGGCCGTGCCAATTTTTCCGACCACTATACCCGCGGCCAGATTAGCCAGGCATGTCGCCTCTTTTATATTAGCCCGCGCGGCGAGACCCAGGGCAAGCATGCCGATAACTGTATCACCGGCGCCGGTCACATCATAAACTTCTTTGGCTTGAGTCGAAAAATGAGTATGAACAATTTTCCGGCCATTTTCAAAAAGGCTCATACCTTCTTCTCCCCGCGTAATAAGCATAGCTTGAAAAGCGTATTTCTTTAAAAGAGACTCGCTTAATCGCTGAATGTCATTGGCCTTGGTTATTTCCATACCGGCGGCACGCTGGGCTTCATGATGGTTGGGAGTAATCACGTGTACCCCTTTATATATCGAAAAATTGTTTTGTTTCGGATCAAGACAGATGAAGATATTTGAATCTTTCGTTATTGTTTTTATTCCTTCAATAAGCTCCCTGGAAATGACCCCTTTATTATAATCGGAAATAACAATAGCTCCGATTTTCTTGCGCAAAGATTTCACATATTCCAGAATTTTATCAATGCTGGTTTGAGGAATAGGCTTTCTGTTTTCCTTGTCAAAACGCACCATTTGCTGGCCGTGCGCGACAATTCTCGTTTTCAGAGTAGTCGGCCGTCCCTTTTCCACGACAATGCCTTTTGTGTCAATTTTTCGTTCGTGCAACTCCACAAGCAGTTTTTTCCCTATATTATCGGCGCCGATGACGCCGGCCACATAAACTTTGCCGCCCATCGCGTAAATGTTATTGAGCACATTGGCACAGCCGCCAAGCAAAATGCTGTCCTTTTGGACATCAACTACAGGCACAGGAGCTTCAGGCGAAATACGGGAAACATTTCCCCAGATGAAATGATCAACCATTACATCTCCGACCACAAGAACCCCCGCCTGGGAAAAACTGGCAATGATTTCCAATGCTCTTTTTTTTGTTAGAATCCTATGCACGTTTTGAAAATGACTCCTGAAAGAATTTACCCTGAAAATTAAAAAAAGCGCTCATCGCGCCCGTGTTCAAAAAAGCGGGGTCATACTATTACCAA
>JQOA01000022.1 GCA_000753945.1 Smithella sp. D17
ATACCGGCAGAATTTGTCACGAAACCTTCACCGGGTGAAGATGCGCTTTCCTACACTTTTGGCCTCTTTCCTCAATCCACGGGCTTATCATTATCATGGGATGGCTCAAATCCCTGCACCCTGGCAGCATATGGTGATACTGACGGAGCGGCAATCATTACAACTACCCCGACGCTTCCTGATGCTTCCTCCGCCCAGACGGTATGGGACTATAAGGTCAAACTGCAAAATTTTGCCATTACAGACAGTATCGTTGAAAACGAGGTATATGTAGGAATGGGTAATGATGAAGTCGTCAATCAGCCCACCATAGTCGTAAGTTGGCTCGCCGACGGTCGTCTCCAACTGGCAGCCATGGTTGGCGACAGCGACAGCCCTCTGTGGCCTGCGACGCCAGTTTCACCCATCAACCTGGGTGTTCAAACGCCTGCAACCACGATTCTGAATTTGCGGGTGCAAAATACGGGAACAGCGATAAATTTTTATTATACCCTGAACTCCGGAGCAGAGGCACTGATCGGCACTTTTGGAAGTGACGATGGTTATGTGGCGGCTGACTACAAAGGTTTCCCCGTTCTATTCCCGTTTGTAAATCTTGAAGTTGAAGATCCATTTATTGTCCAATCTTCTCACTTTAATAACGCCGGCGGTAATGCGTATTATGCCGCTATGGGTGTGAATGATCCCGATGCAATTTACGAATCTATTACCGTAGCCAGTTCGGGTACTGCTTGTGGTGACAATGTGCCTACTACTGCATTGACGTATAATGGCAACGGGTGGAATACCACAGGACAAGTATTTTTGGGCAACGGACCCACACCGCCGGCCTGCTTCCCACAATATACATTTACTGCGGTGAAAAAAGCAAGCGCAGGCGGTGGAACGATTACCGAAACCAGAACGATTACCGGTTATGTCACAGAGTTTGCCACTGGTTTGCAGCCCACAGGCACTGTTAGTACTGCTACGCCGACTTTTTCCTGGACGGGCATAAGCGGAGCAACAGGTTATTGGGTTCAATTAATGGATTCTCAATACGGTTCTCAGATATGGGGTACTTGGGTAGAGTCCCCCACAATCAGCATTGTTTATCCGGGAGGAGTGCCCGACGCACCAGCGTTGGTTTCCGGGACCACATATTATTATTCCGTAAATTCTAATGTTGAAACCGGCGGAATGACGAATCTATCTATAGCCGAAGGTTCGTTTACTTATTCGGCTCCAGCTGCAACGGCGCTCTATGCATCCTATGCAAATGGCATTTGGCTATGGAATGGTTCTGACTGGAATCAATTAACAGCGAGTAATCCGACAAGCATGGTGGCATCAGGCACGACCTTGTATGGCACCTTTGGAAGTAATGGTATCTGGCAATGGAACGGTTCGGACTGGAATCAGTTAACAGCGAGCAATCCGGAAGCGATAGTAGTTTCAGGCACAACCTTGTATGGAGACTTCGGGGGAAACGGTGTCTGGAAATGGGAAAGTTCAAGCTGGAATCAGATATCCGCGAGTAATCCGGTAAACATGTTGGCATCAGGCACGACCCTGTATGGCACTTTCGGAAGTAATGGAATCTGGGAATGGAATGGTTCCGAATGGAATCAGTTAACAGCGAGTAACCCGGAAGTGATAGTGGCAACAGGCACGACCTTGTACGGCGACTTCGGGGAAAACGGTGTCTGGAAATGGGAGAGTTCAAGCTGGAATCAGATATCCGCGAGTAATCCGGTAAACATGTTGGCATCAGGCACGACCCTGTATGGCACCTTTGGAAGTAATGGTATCTGGCAATGGAACGGTACTGACTGGAATCAGTTAACAACGAGTAATCCGGAAGCTATAGTAGCTTCAGGCTCGACCTTGTATGGAGACTTCGGGGAAGGTGGCATTTGGGAATGGACTGGAAGTTCCTGGAGCCAGATATCCGCGAGTAATCCGGTAAACATGGTGACAGGGAACTGAATGCAGACATCAGACTAATAACTATCGGGGAGGGCATAAAGAAACACCCTCCCCGATTTTGTATCTACTCAAAAAGGAGATGACATGATAAAAAATAAAAAAAGCATAAGCATTATTTTTCTTACGGTATTATTCACGCTGTTTATTATTGCCGGACTTCCCGCAATATCCATGTCTTCGGAAGCGCCAATCGGCAAAGAATTAAAAGAAGAAAAACAGATAACGCCGGACAAAAAAGAGCAGAAAGTAAAATCCGTAACCAAACTGGGAAAAGAAGTCAAAGATCAAAAGAATCCATACGCCAAAGCGGAAATCACCATTAAGATAATCCCGGCAGCTAATAAAACTTTCGGGTATGACATTCTCTTATCGGGGAAACCGTTAGTGCATCAGCCCCATATACCCGGTTTGCCGGGTAATGATGGTTTTACCACCAAGGAAAGAGCACAAACCGTTGCTGAATTTGTTGTTAAGAAGATCAAAAATAACGAGATGCCGCCTATGGTGTCAATCGAGGATTTGAACAAGATGGGTGTATTGAAATAAAACTAAAATACAGAAAAGCTATTAGAATATAAATAAGGGGGACGTACTTATGAAGAAATTTATCATCGTTGTAGTCTCAATCATCTACAGTTTTCTTAGCGCAAATTTGCTTTTTGCGGCGACGTATAATCAGTCTGATCTGACTGGAACATGGCAAATTCATGAGATTAAGACAGGCAGTAGCAATAAATGGATACGCATGGTCGCAGCATTCGATTCCTCCGGAAGTCTGACTGCCGCTTCATCTTGTCTGGACAGTAACGGAGACACAACGTGTCCGGCTGCAGGATCTATAACCGCTACGATTAATGAAAATGGCGTCGTTACAATATCCGGGGCAGGGACTACTGACACGGACACTCATTATACGATGGCGGCAAATAAAAAATTGATGGCAGGAACGGGAACCAATGGAACCAGTTACTTTATGAACATCATGCAGAAAGCGGGGGCGTCGTACACGCCCGGCAATGTAGCTAGCCAGAATTTAGTCTATCATCAGTTGCGTGTTGGCAAGGACGACACATGGATACGCGGGGAAGGATATACCGACGCGTCCGGTGTCTTATGGATCAGTGAAATTAATGCACTCGGTACGAACAATCCGGTAACAAACATGGGAGTGACCGTATCGGTGGATGCAAATGGTGTTGTTACCGCACCCGGAGTAACCAATTTCCATGGATTTCTTTCTGATGATTTGAAGACGATTGTGGCCACACACGGAGATGCGACCGAAGGATACCATCTGATGATCATCCAGATTACCGGACAGATTTATCCTGTCGGCACCTTGCCGGCCGGAACATCGACAGCTCATATGCTGGGAACCGGTGCTGCTGCTTTCTGGATACATTACGCCAATATGGTGAACAGCAGTGGTGTAATGAAGTTCAGTCAATGGACAGGCAGCAATGGATCTACCGCACCTGCAGAGCCCATGACTGGCTACCTCGAAGCATTGGGTACTATAATGATTGATGGGAATCCTACTTATCATGGACAGGTATCTCACGATGGAACTTTTACCGTAGGCACGCAGACAAAACAAATTGGTCCCTCTTCTTATGTATACATGCTCAATGTGGCGGCAAGGTCGGCATCAGATTTTACATTTGATGTGGCGAATGTCTATTATTCCGACGCGGTTCGTACGATCAATAATTATGATTTTTCAGCAGGCGGAAGGTCAGGTGATTTTATCACCATACCCGCGGCATTTGTCACGACCACTGACGGGCTTGACTATGCTTATGGCCTGTTTCCCGGGAGCGAAAATTTATCGTTAGGATGGGATGGTCCTGTTGCTGGTTCTGTTGCCACCGTTGGAACCTTAAGGGGTGACGATAATGGGGCGGCAATCATTGCGACAACCACCGATCCTGATCCATTAACAGCCCAAACCGCGTGGGATTATAAAATCAGACTGCAGAATTTTGGTGTTACGGATAATGTATCTGACAGAATTGTCTATGTGGGAATGGGGTCTGATGTAAGCGGAGATCAACCGACCATACAAGTGTGGTGGCTTGCTGACGGTAATTTAGGATTGAGAGCCGTGATAGGCGAAGATGATGACCCTCTGTGGATAACGCCAACGCCGGTTTTGCTGGGTCTTCAACTGCCCGCAAGTACTGTTTTGGATCTGCGGGTAGAAAATACGGGGTCGGCAATCAATTTCTTTTACACTCTGAATGGCGGATCAGAAACACTTATCGGTACTTTCGGAAGTGGTGATGGGTATGTGGCAAATAACTACAAAGGATTTCCTGCATTATTCCCTTTTGTAAATCTGGAAATAGAAGACCCTTTCGAAGTCTATTCTTTCCATCAGAACAACACCTATGGGAACAGGTATTACGCAAACGTTATGGTGGATGATCCGGATGCGATTTATAATAATGTTTATGCCGAGATTACAAATGGTTGCGGAACCTTGACTTCAACGGCGTTGAATTATTCCAATGCAAGATGGGATTTGCCTGAAGGTGTATTTCTAAGCGAAACAAATATGCCGGTGTGCTATCCGATATTTAAAATTACCGCAGATCCAGACTCAACCCCGGGAAACGGAAACGAGATTGTCGTTCATAGGGCAATTAATCACTATGTTGCAGATTTTGCCACGAATTTACAACCCGCAGGAACTATTACAGGCCCTCCGACGTTCTCCTGGACGGGAATTGCCGGTGCGGAAAGATATTGGGTCCAGATATCTGAGTCATTGGACAATCCCTACCCCTTCATATGGGGTGAGGGTGTAGATGCCCCAACAACCACCATAGATTACAGTGGCCCCGCTCTGACTCGCGGCACAACATATTACTATGCGGTAAATTCCAATATTGGCAACGGTAGTTCCATCGCTGAAGGTTCTTTTACTTATCTCCCGCCAATTTCTCTTTACGCCCACTTCACCGATTCGGGCATCTGGCAATGGAGTGGTTCTGACTGGAATCAATTAACAGCGAGTAATCCGACAAGCATGGTGGCATCAGGCACGACCTTGTATGGCACCTTTGGAAGTAATGGTATCTGGCAATGGAACGGTACGGACTGGAATCAGTTAACAACGAGTAATCCGGAAGCTATCATTGTATCAGGCACAACCTTGTATGGAGACTTCGGGGGAAACGGTGTCTGGAAATGGGAAAGTTCAAGTTGGAATCAGTTAACAGCGAGTAATCCGACAAGCATGGTGGCATCAGGCACGAGCTTGTATGGCACTTTCGGAAGTAATGGCATCTGGCAATGGAATGGTTCTGCCTGGAGTCAGTTAACACCGAGCAATCCGGAAGCGATAGTAGTTTCAGGCACAACCCTGTATGGAGACTTCGGGGAAAACGGTGTCTGGAAATGGGAAAGTTCAAGCTGGAATCAGTTAACAGCGAGTAATCCGGTAAACATGTTGGCATCAGGCACGACCCTGTATGGCACTTTCGGAAGTAATGGAATCTGGGAATGGAATGGTTCTGCCTGGAGTCAGTTAACACCGAGCAATCCGGAAGCGATAGTAGCTTCAGGCTCGACCTTGTATGGAGACTTCGGAAGTGGTGGCATCTGGCAATGGACTGGAAGTTCCTGGAGCCAGATATCAGCGAATAATCCGGTAAACATGGTGACAGGGAACTAATTTATAAAGATAAAAATATCGTTTTTTATCAAATAGGACAAGGAGGAAAAAGCATGAAGAAAATAGTCAAATCAACATTTTTTGCATCACTATTATTTTTGACCATCACTTTTTTTCTGACGGCGGGAACGACGTATGCTTTGGATGTGGGAAGTCTCTTCCCGATAGCCACGACCACAGATGATGAAGTGAGCATAAGTGCAGCCTTCGATGGGACGAACATTTTAGTGGGAATCCAAAGCCCCGGAACAACAGGTAGCACCATCTCTGCGCAACTCATATCACAGTCAGGAACGCTCGTGGGATCCCGGATTACCGTGCAACGGACTGACGCCAGCCGGCAGGCTACCGGTGGTGCGCCCAGTATCGCTTTTGATGGAACAAACTATCTGGCCATCTGGGCGGATGATCACTATTCCGACGAGAACTATCATCCAGATGGATATGACGTGCAATTCGGTGCATTTATCAATAAGTCAGGGGAACAGGTCGGTTCTTCTTTTTACTTGGGTGCTACGCTTGCCAACGCTTATTCGTATCATAACTCAGGAGCGGTGATCTTTGATGGTACAAATTACTTTGTCGTTTGGGAAAAGAGAACGCTTGACCAATCTGCCGACAACGCCGACATCTACGGCCAGTTTATCACCCCCTCAGGCACCTTGTTAGGTTCTACGATTGCCATCAGTACGGCATCTCACGGTCAGCGAGACCCTGCCTTGGCTTTCGACGGCACAAACATCATGGTTGTATGGTCAGACAGCAGGAATCAGAGCGCCTGCGGGCTCAATAGCGAAGGAACTACAAGCTGTTACGAATCCGATATCTACGGCCAGCTTGTTACAAAATCCTCTGCGAGTACAGCGGGGAGCCTCAACGGCAGTAATTTCCTGCTCAACGCGGGCACTCTGCCGCGTGACAGCACGGCCCCGTCGATTGCTTTTGACGGTACAAATTACTTTATTGCTTTTGCAGAAGAAACGACGTTTCCCTACTATGGTGATGTCTGGCATCTATTCGGTCAACGAGTAAGTTCCACGGGCGCTGCTTTGGGAGGTACAATCAGTATAAACACAGACGCCAACTGTTTCCTTCCGTCTGTCGGCTTTGACGGCACAAATTATCTTATTTCCTGGAATGATCGGACGAACTGGGATGTCTACGGTCAATCCATTACCACGTCGGGCACCTTGAGCGGTTCCGCGTTTGCCATCGATAACGATTCCGGAAATCAACTCGGAGCGTGCAGCGGTACTGCTGTAAACGGGAAAGTGTTCTGCCTTATCGATACAGGTTTTGATTTTTCAACAGACACATGGGGAGATGTCTATGGGGTGTTTTTGGATACATCGGCTTCTTTCTATAGTTCATTTACCGGAGCGGGTATCTGGCAATGGAACGGTTCAACCTGGAGCCAGTTAACACCGAGTAATCCGACAAGCATGGTGGCATCAGGCACGACCTTGTATGGCACTTTCGGAAGTAATGGCATCTGGGAATGGAATGGTTCTGCCTGGCGTCAGTTAACACCGAGCAATCCGGAAGCGATAGTAGCTTCAGGCACGAACTTGTATGGAGACTTCGGGGAAAGCGGCGTTTGGCAATGGGGAGGTTCAAGTTGGAGTCAGTTATCACCTAGCAATCCGACAAGCATGGTGGCATCAGGCACGACCTTGTATGGCACTTTCGGAAGTAATGGCATCTGGCAATGGAATGGTTCGGCCTGGAATCAGTTAACTCCTAGCAATCCGGAAGCGATAGTAGTTTCGGGCTCGACCTTGTACGGAGACTTCGGGAATGGCGGCGTTTGGCAATGGGGGGGGACAATCTGGAGTCAGTTATCACCTAGCAATCCGACAAGCATGGTGGCATCAGGCACGACCTTATATGGCACCTTTGGGAGTAATGGCATTTGGCAATGGAATGGAAGTTCGTGGAGTCAGTTAACACCGAGCAATCCGGAAGCGATAGTAGCATCAGGCTCGACTTTGTACGGAGACTTCGCGGAAAATGGTATCTGGCAATGGACTGAAAGTACCTGGAATCAGATATCAACGAGTAATCCGGTAAATATGGTGACAGGGAATTAAAAAGTGAAAGGTGAAAAGTGAACGGTTGAAGCCTGAAGGTGAATGTCCTTCTTAAATTAAAGAAGAGGCTATGGTTTTGACGTAGACATCAGAATAATAAACATCGGGGAGGGGGTAGAGGAAAACACCCTCCCCGATGTTGTATCTACGATCACTAATAAAAATTTGTATAAATACGGCTTTACGAAATAAAAAAAGTGGTTTATAAAGCCACGGAAATCATGCGGTATAATAAAAAATTTTCACAATACCGGCCTCAGCAGAGAACAACTGTCAACAGTAACAAAAAAACTGAATAAAGGTTTTTCCATGAATAATGAAAGCTCTGCAAGTAATAACAATGAAATATGGGTGGTTGTTTATTGGCGCGTAATCATGAAACACCGGAAAATGATCGGCACGCTTGTTTTGACGGCAGTAATTCTAACCATAATAATTTCTTTTTGCATGAAAAATATTTACGGAGCAAAAGCAATTATTACACCTATTTCTCCGAAAGATTCCGGCGGTAACAGCATTGCCGCCGGCATTATGCAGCAGGTCGGTGGATTGTCAGCCATCGGTCTTCCCGATTCATCATCATCAGCGGAAATAGTGACGCTTTTAAAATCTAATATTCTTCGCGAAAAAATTATTACTCAATATAATCTTTTACCGGTCTTATTTTCCGATCAGTGGGATGATAATACAAAAAACTGGGAAAAAAGAGCCTGGTATAATCCGCTGTCTTTGATTCCGTCATTTATGGGGGGCGATAAAAGGGGTATTAAGAAAAATGAAGGAATACCGGATGTCTGGGATGGTTTGCGTAAGTTAGATGATATGGTCAAGATAAATAATAATGTAAAAGATAAAACAATCACGATTGTGGTTGAATTTGATGATCCCGTAATGGCGGCCAATATTGCCGGATATTTTTTAGCTGAGCTTAATGATCATATGAGCAGCGAAGCAAAAAGAGTAGCTCTAACCAACAGAAAATATCTGGAGCAACAACTGGACCAGACCGCCGATCCCTTTATTAAGCAAAAAATTTATAATCTCATCGCTCAACAGATTGAAACATCAATGATGGCGGAAGTAAAAGAACTCCATACAGGACGATAAAATATATAGCGCTGGCA
>JQOA01000023.1 GCA_000753945.1 Smithella sp. D17
GATAAAGGTTCTGATAACTTGTGAAAATTAAACGGAATTGCCTCATATCTGCCATTATCATCCTTATCTTTCTCTTTTGAAAGACGCTCACAGAAAAATTGAATCACCAATTCGGGAACATGTTTTGCTATTTCGCACAATATATCTTCTGCATGGTAATCAATTCTTTTTAAACAAAACAGATTATCGAGAATAGCTTTGAGTTCAGTATTTCCCATATCTGCTATAACGTCTTTACGTTGTTTTCTAAACCAGACACTAAATATCCAGTTTGAGTTTTTATTAGCGGTCAGTTTTTCCAAGGCAGGCATAAAAATACTTTTAATCAGAGGCTTATTCTTTTCATTATATTGCACAGAAACAATAGAAATTATCTGGTTTAATGTATTTAAGTCATTGCTTGCTATAGCCTTATTTAATATTTTGTTAAGCAATTTTTCATTTAGTTCAGGCGAATATTCAAAGAATCTGGCAACGCTAAACAAATACTTTCCTTCATCACACCATTTCTCTATTAGGGAGTATACATCGCCTTTACGTTCCGTTTCCATAACACCACAAAATATTGCTATGATAAATCTCTCTAGTTGATCTGAAGTGTCTAATAAAAGCTTTAGAGCTAAAGCTGGAGAGGTTTTGCCAAAATGCTCTAAAAACTTCCCAAAATAAGGAAATGTCGCCATGTCATTAGATTCAATACTTGCATAACTGATAATGCGCTTTTCCCATTCATTATAAGTTTCTTCATTAATAGCTTCCGCTAATTTCAGAGCTTCTTTTTCTCGAAACTTATCTTCGGATTCAAAATCTTCGCTTTCCGGCCCACTCTTTTCCCAATCATGAAAAATGCTCTCAAATCCTATGAGAATACGAAACTTCTGGTATTCTTTATTTTCATACAGTGTATCCCTGATTTCAAATGCTATCTTTCGAATAGTTTCGTCGAGAGTACCTTTATGATAAAAGATCCAATATGTATCGTGTTCAATTTTTTGCATGATTTGCATATCGCCAGACGCCACAATATCTCTAATAAATCTCATCACGGTAATAGTATCCTCTATAATCATTGCCCTCACATCATCCCCATAATTGCCCATATGCGGTGTATGTGTTGCCGTTTCCATTGTGCACAGAACTGTCTTTTTTTGATCAATATTCTCTGCTAGCAAATAAAGATTCTGAAGTTCATCAAGTGCTTTTTTACGGATTTGTTTTACACCATCCTCTGCTGGCATCGCACCAGTGCGAAATGTAAAGGTTTTATAGTTAGACTTTGTTCCAGTAATAGTGGGAGAGAGTATCTGCGTACAGGAAACAATAATAGCGGAAAAATAATTTTTCTTTTGATTTTTATCAAACGAAGAAATTTTTTCCAGAACCTTTTCTTGAGGTTCCCACCCAAGACCAAGCCAATTTTTTCCATCACCATAAAAAATATCAAGGTCATACTCAGCTAATTTGCTTATTCCCTGAATTGCTTGTTTGGCAACGTTTTCTTTTTCATGACAGGAATATTCAAAGAAAATATCAAGAATTTCTGATGGTTTATGATAACGTATATTTTCTAATACTTCGAGAGACTTAACAATCAAATCAAAATTATTTCGATACTCACTTAATTGTTCAGAAGAGAAGCCTAGTATATTTTCGTAGGTCAATTTCAGACTTTTCAATCTTTCTAAAAAATCTCTAATGGCCATAAACGCTTGTTCATAAACACGATAAGCTATTGTATCTAGTAATACCAAGTCGTCGACTATTTTTTCATACTGAGTCTCTTTTTGAAGTACTGCAATAATTTTTGCAGATTCCTTCTTAATAGCTTCTTCAGCAACTTCTCCTGCAGTTTGAGCTAAGTTTTGTAGAGCTTTTTGTTTTAGATTTTTTTCCATTAGTTTAGCTCCATAATTTCTAATATTTCCTGTATTACAACGGCCATTGCCTGATCACAGATTTCTCTCGATTCGGCATTCTGTCTGTTTGTAAGCCAAAAATTTTCAGTTTCAATTAAGAGATTTTCTTGTTTAAGGCGCTGAGCATTGCTTTCTATTTGCTCAGTATTATAATGCCTTCGTTCTAAAAGTAAGTATAAATCTTTTTTGCCCACGGGAGAGAACCATTGTATATATCCAAGTATCCGCTTTCTTATTTCGGCATCCAAAATATTCATATTTGCAAGTTTTGCACGAAGTTTATCTGTTATGCTTGGCAACTTAGTTAGGTATTCATTAGAACGATGGTCGGCTTTATTAATAAATCGCCGAAAAGATTCACTAAAAGTTGTAGATATTTGATATTCATCTAGTGTATCTAAGCTAGGCTTTTCAAGTGTTGGAATATCCGCTTCCTCACCCATAATTTCTAATAGAAAGTTTTTAAAATCTCTGCAAACGGTGAATCCAATCTTTTCAAAAGCCTGCACTAGAGCATTGTCACTACAAAGAATTAATGCGTTTTTTTCTAACTTTAAATCCGCAGTTGCTAAAACGTGGGCATCACGCTGATCATTTTCGTTGTCTTGTTTGAAGTATAAATTGGTATTCTGCATGTGTAACACTGCTCGATCCGTGATGCCATTATCAGAGGGGATTACTATTACACCGTGTTTTTCAAAAAGAATCTTGAACCATGTCAAATAACGATTGATTCCATCTGGATAAGGCACAACGCGATCGCCAGCGGAATCTTTTTCATATTGTTGCCTTCCTCTTTCCCACAATGTTGTTTCGCTTATATATAATCTTATTTTTCCCGCTTTTGATAAAGCGAGTAAGCTTGCTACATCCTTCTTAAAACTCATACTTCTGAGGGAGCTTGTATCAATATATATATTTTGAGGCGAGACTGGACAGTTCATCGACGACCTTATATTGCATGGATTATACAATACCGTAAAGAATGATTTTTTGATGATTGCAAGTTGTAACCTAGCACAAAATTATAAATATGAAAAATGAAGATAACAGGAAATTATTGATTAAATTTACACTCACTGTCAAATCATGTTCTGTTTAAGGCAGCTTAATGAATATGTCGGATGGGCGCAATGAAATTTAATTTCCAAATTACCTTAATTATAGCTCTTTTTTTGTGGGGCTGTTCAAAAATGCTGATTCCAATTTGCAATCAAGATGACACTATGATATATAATCGACATGGAGGTGAACCATGTCGAGACAAGCAAATATCGGTAAGGAAGAAATTGAACGAGCAAAGCAGATGCGTGACAAGAGCAAGACGATAACCCAATACCGAAAGGCCCTTTCAGTGATATTAATAGGCAAGCTAGGTTTGACGGCTGACCTAGCTTCAGAAATACTTGGTGCAAGTCGGCGAACCATTTTCCGGAGCCGCGGCGATATTAGCAAGCAAGATGACACAGTCAGTAAATCATGGGGCGGACGACGGCATTCTTCAATGACCCTTGAAGAAGAAAAGGAATTCCTTAAAAAATGGGAAGATATGGCAACCGGTGGTGGTGTTTTGACCGTACCCCCGATCCATGCGGCTTTAACTGAACGATTGGGATATGATGTGCCAATGTCAACAACATACCGATTGTTGGCACGTCATGGTTGGCGAAAAATCCAGCCCGACACAAAGCATCCGAAAAGCGATCCGGCATTGCAGGACGAATTTAAAAAAAAATCTCCGAAGCAGTGGTTGCCGCCGGCATGAAAAATAAAGATCATTTACCTTTAAGGTTGATGTTTCAAGATGAAGCGCGTTTGGGTCGCATGAGCGATCCTCGATCCTGTTGGGCGCCTGCGCCCCACAGGCCAGTGGTGAACTTGGCTTTGGTTCGTGAGTTTCGCTACGAATATGCAGCCGTGAGTCCATGGGATGGTTGTCTTGATTTCATGACCGCCAAAAAGATGAATACGGATAATATGTCACGTTTCTTACTTGAAGTTAGCAATGTGCACAAAGATGAGTTTGTCGTAATGGTTGTAGACGGCGCATCATCTCATCGCAGTAAAGAACTCAAAGTTCCGGATAACATAGCACTGCTGAGGCTACCGCCTTATTCGCCTGAACTGAACCCAGCGGAACAGATATGGAACAAACTCAGAAGGGATTACTTTGCAAACCGTGTTTTCGATTCATTGGATGCAGCAACAGCACAAGCAGTGATTGGGCTTGAGGAAATGACGGCCAATAAATCGGCCATCCGTCAATTAACCAATTGGCACTGGATTAGTGCCATTATGAATGCTTAATGGAATTAGATGCAAGACGCGCAAGAACCGTATTGCGAGGCGTATATGATGATACGTTGAGCGATGCGGTTTGCAGCGCAATCCCGATTTTATCGGGACAGATGAGCGCATTGTAAAGCCTTCGGCTTTTTCCGGCAAGGAAGGTTACCAGTTATAATTACGCCTCGCTACGGGAATGCGCTCCCGGTCAACAGCCCCTTTGGCGTCAGGGCAAATCTTTCCCTTTCGTCGCCATCATAAATCCCGCGTGCTTCACACTTTTGATGGACTTCAGCTTCTGATAGAGCTCCTCGATTTCTTTCGATTTGCCCTTGGTCACGATTATTTCAAAACAATTATGATGGTCGAGATGAATATGCTGTGTGGAAAGAATGCAGGCATGATAATCATGCTGAACATCAAGCACTTTAGTGACCAGCTCCCTGGTATGGTGATCATAAACGAGCGTTATCGCGCCGGTAACTTCTTTATTTTCCGTCCATTCCTTCTTGACCAGTTCCTCACGAATCATATCTCGAATGGCTTCTGAGCGGTTTGTGTATTTGTGCTGTTTGATGTGACGGTCAAATTTTTTTAAAAGATCATCTTCCAGCGATACGCCAAAACGAACAAGATCGGTCATAATAGTTCCTTCCTTTCCAGAGTGCGTGTTTTACAAAGATACAAATAACACTACCCAATAGTCAAGAAAATTTTGCCATTCGTCAGCTACAATATCCGTGTCACCGCAAAACGATCGTCTCTTTCTGACAAGCTGAGTGCATGATCAGGCTCCAGCCTGGAACTAGCCACATTTTGGAGATGCCGCTGGCTAAGATTCTCAGCCATCATCATCTGTTCAACCGTGGGCTGTGGATAGGGTTGACCGGGAACGGGAATGTATCCCATGATGTGAAAAGGAATATCCTTGTCCACTGAGGCTAGCCAGGCGGCGACGTCTTCCACCTGATCGAGATCAACAAGTCCCGGAACATAAACCACATTAATTTTAAGATTCATTCCTACTTTGTGGGCGGCAGCCACATTTGCAAATATTTGATTTCTTTCCTGTCCCGTGATGGTCCGATGAAGATCTTCATCCCAGGCCTTAAGACCGACATTGGCCCCGTCCAAGAAAGGCAAAGGAATTTTACTGCCGTTTGTATGTCCCAATCGAGTGCCGATATGGAGTTCTTCCTTGGCAAAGCGAAGTATTTCGGGCAAATCCTTTGCCACTGTTGGTTCTCCGCCCATGAAATAGAGATTCTTGATAGGAAGTTTCCGGAGGGCTTCCTTGATTTCTTCTGTTTTCAAATACTGTTTCGGGGCCGGAAAGGACAAACCGGGTTTTCCAGATGGGCCACTATGAAGTTTATAGCTGCATGTCGGGCAACGGAACGTGCATCCATAGTTGTGGACGGTAGCGAAACAATACTTTTCATTGTAGGTTATTTTGTAAAAAGCCATGATTCATTCCTTTCTTGTTTTATTAGATTCCTCCGTAGCGGACGGCGTTAATGATTGGTTTGCTAAGATATATGCCGATAAAGGCGCCGATTATTGATCCAACTATTCCTTGCGCGGTCTGGATAAAAATATACCAAGGGGCATAAAACTGATGCCAGATATAGGGCGCAGAAAAACAGTAAAAATAAGTATAAACTGTCAGCCCCCGAAGAAATCCGGCGCCGAGGGCATTCTTCATGGTATGCAGATAATTCCCTGTAATGATGAAATATAATTCCAGGGCAAATGAGGCCAAAAGCGCATACGGCCACCATAGAGGATTAAGACCACTGGAGATGATCTGAGATAAGATGCTATGACCGCAAATGATCATGGTTGTTGTCCCTGCCCGAGGAATGAGACGAATGCCGATGAAGAGTGTTGCCGTATAGGGTATGGAAAAAAAGAATGACTGAATCAGGGGGAGACGGCTCAGACCGAATTTAAAAGGTAAGATAGTAATATAAAGCAAACTGCAAAACAGGGCTATAGTCGTCAAGTCTACTGTACTGAAAGACGGGATTGCCTTGCGTGTCCAAAGAAGATGAAATACTATCCCGCCCAGGATGGCAATGAATATCACTGCTCCGATGTAGAGATTCATGGCAATATCTCCTGGCACAGGATGAGCATGAACATACCCGCGGTGGAAAGGCCTAAAAAAGTCCAGTCGCGTGAAGACAAGGTCAGTTCTTTTAAATTAGTTCTTTTGCCGGTAAATGCACGCACCTCAGCAGCAAGAGCGATACGACGGGCATTGCGTAGACTATCGATAATTAACGGTGGCAGGAGGCGGTAAAAAGCCCGAAACCAGCCCATTAATCCTTTTACCTTTAGTCCCCGCAGCCTTTGAGCCATAAGGATGCGTCTTGCCGCATCCAACAGAGAGGGAATAAAGCGAATGCTGACCGTAATAACAAAACCAATTCTTTTAGGCATACCCATACTCTCCATGCCCAGCAGCAGATCAGAAGGATATGTGGACATAACAATGACTGCACTGAGCAGCATTGCTGAAAAAAGCCGAAGACTCTGCAACGCTCCGTAAATGATACCCTCACGGTATAGAGAGATTCCACCGGTTATATTTCCCAGGAATCCCGAATCAGGTGGTAATATTGTAATGATAATTGTGCGCGGTTCAAACGAGTAGAAGAATCCTTGTGAAGTCATGGTAAAAATCAAGGTGGTAATCATAATAATAAACATTGCCTTTACCGTGCTTTTTGCCGGACGCAGAATTCCAAAGAGAATCAGAACGGCAAAACAAAGCAGGAACAATTCTAACGGATTCTTTAGAACAACTATAAGGATGGCGACCATCAAGCCCAGAAGAATCTTTGTCCGGGGATCAAGCCGATGCAGGCATGTTTTCTTATCCAGATATTTCATCGCTGATGATCCTGCCTTTGCGCATGGTTATTTTACGTCCCGCCAGAGCAGCGGCACGTTCGTTATGGGTTGAAAAGACAATTGTTCCTCCACGGTAGGCATAGTCATAAAGCATAGCCATAAGTTTATGCCATGTTCTATCGTCGAGTCCTGTTGTCGGCTCATCAAGAATGATGATTTCCGGCTCCATCGCCATAATGGAAATTACCGCCAGGATTTGTCGTTGTCCCCGCGAGATGGTCTGCGGATGGCGCAGTCTGTGATCTTTCAGACCGGCGATTTCCAGATATCGCTCCACATCTGTTTTCTGGCTCAGACAACCAGGCCCGAAGGCAATTTCTTCTTCCACAGTTGCAGCAAAAAGTTGTTCATCGGGATTCTGAAAAAGAAAACCAACGCGACCCACCAGAGATGCCAATTCCGGTCTGTGCACATTTAAAATCGTGGTTTCTCCTTGATCGGGTTGCAGGATTCCGCTTATAATTTTTAAAAGCGTTGTCTTCCCGGAACCGTTATTGCCACAGAATGCAACGATTTCTCCTCTCCGGATCATGATATCAATGTTTTCTAAAACATTGATATTCTGGTCATAGCCGAAACAGACATGACACATGGCGATTACGGATGATTCAGAGAGCGCCTTTGCTTTTCTGTCCGGTAGAAAAGTTGTTGCCGATACAGGATATCTTTGCCGTGTTGTCCGTAAGATCGCATATTCC
>JQOA01000024.1 GCA_000753945.1 Smithella sp. D17
AAAGCTCTAACTTTTCTTCTTTTTTCTTTTTTCTTTCTTTCAGTATTTGCCGAAATGCAGCCTTTAAATCTTTTCGGCAGGAACGGTTTTATCAATTCTGATTTTTTCACACCGGTAACTTATCTTGCACAGATATACTGGCCGATGATACTGATAATGATTATCGCCAACGCGGAGGATTTTGTGCAAAAAAACGCGTGGCAAAGAATAGTACTTCCTTTCAAATCCAACGAAATAGTCCGCATTCATGTGATGATTCTTGCTTTGCCATTTTTAATGATGCTTACGTGGGCTTTTTCCAAAGGTGCGTATCAGCAGTTGACAATTGTTCTGCTAATTGGCATTTTTTATTTGATTCCTAAAAAACGGCAGAAGGACAAGACGATCGTTATCCAGGATTCCAACCCAACGTCTGGCGTAACACAGTGAGGCCAAATCTATGAACGTAATTGTTTGCCAGATGAATAAAAAGATTATAAAACCAACCCCATTCGGCACTGTTTGTGTCATCTGGCATGTATCAAGAAAAAACCCACGGATTTCCCATATTCTACTTTCCAGACCGGAGCTTGCGGCTGAAAATCGGGCGGCAATGTTTTTTTCTGATTCCAGAATATCCTCCTGTGCTGAAATTGACACGATAGCTTCTTCCATTAAGGCTTATCTTGAAGGAGAAAACATCAAGTTTTCTCTGAATCTCGTCGATTTATCTCCATATTCAAAATTTCAGCAGTCGGTTCTGCGCGCTCAATACTCGATACCACGCGGTAAGGTAAGCACTTATGGTCTGATAGCGGCGCATGTAGGTGCGCCCGGTGGAGCACGGGCGGTCGGCAACGTTTTGGCTGGCAATCCTTTCCCTCTGATCGTGCCCTGTCACCGGACAATCCTTTCCAGTCTTCACCTTGGCGGTTTTCAGAGTGGAGCGGAAATGAAGCGGGCTTTACTGGAGAAGGAAGGAATAAGTTTTGATCAGATGGGGTGCGTGAGATGTTCTCGATTTCACTTTTAAGACTCTTTTGCATCAGCATTATTTTGTCAAAGGGGGGCGGTTCATTCCTTGAAAGCCAGTAGATGCCCAGCAATTTAACGGTTTCCATGAATTCTATAAAGTCAACCGGTTTGGGAAGATAACTATTGGCGCCCAGTTTGTAACAAGCGATCACGTCATCCTCCGATATGCTCTCCGGTAGATTCGTATAAGGGGTGGCCGGATGAACGCAGCCAGATATAAGTACCATCTTTACATCGGTAACGTTGCTCTACATCTCTGTCCGATAAAGCGTTAATTCCTTCCACGAGGATCTATTTCACTGACGAAATCGCTCATATTGTCTGTGATGCGCCGGTATCTCTCTTCGCTCTCCTTCAACATTTCTTCCACCTGCCTGCTCAGCAAATCATTTTGAGCTTGCGATAAGTCTTCCTCCAGCTTCTTGCGTGCGGATATATTATTTAATAATGTTATCGCTGAGTTGACCATGGTTATCCTTTATTAGCTGTGAAAGGTGAAGAGTGAATATGGTTGTCATTGCGAGACGGCTCTCAGGCGCCGTGGCAATCTCGAAAATTAAATAGGGGATTGCCACGATGATCCAGGGACATCTACCCTGAAAGCGAGGGGACTGTTCTCACGGCCATTTTTATGCTTATATTTCTCCAATATTGCTGAGAAGATAGAGAATGTTGCATCATAATATTTACGTGCTTCCTCCAACAAAACTTTCTCGTCTTTACCGGTAAATCTTTCCGCTTATTTGAAACCTGGTGGTCAGTAAATATGATATTTTGTGGCTGACTCTAACTCCTCTTCATTTCACGTTAATTTTACTACGGAATTACTTAAAGTCAACCTTAATATTGTTATGGGGATAATCATTTGACTTGATAAAATGGCGGAGGAGTTGTAAAAATAATCCGGTTTAGTTATTATTAACAGAAGGAATAAAAGATGCCAATCACAGAAATTCTTGCACGCAACGCCGCTCTGTACGGCGAAGAAATATGCCTTGTTGAAATAAATCCTCAAATCAAAGAAATAAAAGCAAGCTGGAAAGATTACGAGCTTGTAGAAACCAATCCGGAAAATCGATACCGGCGGGTGATGACCTGGCGCGAGTTCGGCGACAAAGCCAACCGCTTTGCCAATTTTTTGCTGGGGAGAGGCCTGACCAAAGGACACAAGGCCGGTATCCTGCTGATGAACTGTCTGGAATGGCTGCCGATCTATTTCGGTATTCTGAAGACCGGCGCTCTCGCGGTGCCGCTTAACTACCGCTATACTGAAGATGAAATCAAATACTGTCTCGATCTGGCTGACTGTGATGTTTTGATTTTCGGACCGGAATTTACCGAAAGAATTGAAACTATTAAAGATAAGATTCCAAATGTAAAAATTCGTCTTTTTCTGGGACAGGACTGCCCCGAATTTGCTGAAAGTTATTACTCGCTTACAGCTTGTTGTTCATCCGTAACTCCCCAAATTACGCTTTCCGATGATGATGACGCGGCCATTTATTTTTCATCAGGAACAACCGGTTTTCCCAAGGCGATTCTTCACGATCATCGTAGCTTGATGACATCCTGCGAAGTAGAAATGAATCACCACAAACAGACGCGGGAAGACAACTTTCTTTGTATTCCGCCGCTCTACCACACCGGCGCGAAAATGCACTGGTTCGGAAGCTTTCTAGCGGGCAGTAAGGCTGTTTTGCTGCGAGGAGTCAAACCGGAATGGATAATCAAAGCGGTGTCCGAGGAGAAGATAACAATTGTCTGGCTGCTGGTCCCCTGGGCACAGGACATTCTGGATGCCATCGAACGCGGTGATATAAAATTAAAAGATTACAAACTGGATCAATGGAGATTAATGCATATCGGAGCGCAGCCGGTTCCGCCCAGCCTGATTAAACGCTGGAAACAATATTTCCCCAAACACGAATATGACACCAATTACGGCCTTTCAGAATCTATCGGGCCGGGTTGTGTTCATCTCGGCATCGAAAACATCCATAAAGTCGGCGCTATCGGAAAGGCCGGCTACAAGTGGGAATTGCAGATCATGGACGAAGACGGACGTCCTGTAAAGCAGGGCGAGGTGGGCGAACTTTGCGTAAAAGGCCCGGGCGTTATGAAATGCTATTACAGAAATCCGGAAGCGACCGCCGAAATTCTTAAAGACGGCTGGCTCTACACGGGCGATATGGCGCGTATGGATGAAGACAGATTTATCTATCTGGTTGACCGCAAGAAAGACGTAATTATCACCGGCGGTGAGAACATTTATCCCGTGCAGATCGAGGATTTTCTGCGTACGCACGACGCGATCAAGGATGTGGCTGTGATCGGTCTTCCCGATCACCGTCTGGGCGAAATCGTTGCCGCGATAGTTGAGTTAAAGCCGGGTGCTTCATCTTCTGAGGCCGAGATTGCAGAGTTCTGCAACGCACTGCCTCGTTACAAGCGTCCGCATAAAATAATTTTTGAAAAGGTGCCACGCAATCCCACCGGGAAAATCGAAAAGCCGAAGCTCCGTGAAAAGTATTACGGCGGGAGCCTTGTGGAAGCGCAGACAGAGAGTCGTTAAATAAATAAAGGAGAAATGTATGATTGCTTATCAGCTTTCTATTTTCGCGGAAAATAAGTCCGGAAAACTTGCTCAGATAACCGGTGTTCTGGCTAAAGAAAAAATCAACATTCGAGCGACGACGATAGCGACGGCGGATACCTTCGGCATTATCAATCTGATTGTTGATGATCCCCGGCGTGCCGAAGCGGCTCTTTCTACAGCGGGAATGACAGTGCATTTGCGGGAAATACTGGCTGTTTTGATTCCCGATGTTCCCGGTGGATTGGATAATTTGATGCAGCTGCTTTATCAGGAGGGTATCAATATCAATAACGCTTATGGTTTTTTGCTGGAAAGTTCGAAAAAAGCAGTGTTTGTGGTTGATGTCGATCAGATGCAAAAGACGGAAAAACTACTGGAACAGAAAGGATTTAAGACGCTGGATGTCCAATCACTTTCCAACATGTAGCACTTTTTCATTTCTTGTCACTTCGACCAGAGGGAGAAGTCTTGATGCCTTGTATTTTTAGATTCCTCATCCCGAGAAATCGGGATTCGGAATGACATTTTTATAATATATTTATGAGCAAGGGGGAATTTATGGCGCATACAGATAAAGGAAAATATTTTAAGAAACATGATCAGAGTATTGAAGTAGACGAAGACCTGAAGAACGAAATAATAGAGCAGGCAAAGAATAAAGGTATTTCATGCAAGAAAGCAGAAGAAATTGCCGGTGAACTCGGGTGTTCGTTGGAAGAAACTGGCCGGACAATTGATATTCTTAATATTAAAATCACCAAATGTCAGCTGGGGCTCTTCGGTTATGGTGAGACCAAAAAAATCGTTCAACCGTCAAAAGAAGTTACACAAGAGGTGAAAGAAAAGATCACATCATCATTGAAAGACGGGAACCTCTCTTGTGCGACTGTCTGGAAAATTGCTTTGGAATTAAATATTCCACGCATGAAAGTTTGTGCAGATTGCGAAGCTTTGGAAATAAAGGTTAAGCCTTGTCAACTGGGAGCGTTTTAAACTAGTGTAGTGTTACATAAATATCTTTTCCGTATGTCATTTCGAAGTCCCGCAACTTGCCCGGAGCCTTTCGGGTACGCGGGATCATACTCCGCGAGAAATCTTAATGATCATAAGAATATACAAGATATCTCCCGTTGGTCGATATGACAAGGTTTCATTGAAACACTACACTGCAAAGACATTAGTAATATAATTTCAAGTAGCTTTGCAGTAATTTGATCATCAGGTCGGCATTTTTACGGGTACCGGCAATGATTTCTTCCATAGTTAAAGGTTTCTTCAAAAGTCCGTTGCCAAAATTATCTATCGAACAGGCACAAGCGTAAGGTAAATCCAATTCCAGCGCGATTACCGCTTCATTGGCCATAGTCATACCAACTATATCGGCATAATTGGCTATCATTTTAATTTCCGCTTTTGTTTCCAGCCGGGGACCCTGCATTTGCCAGTAAGTTCCCTTCTTGACAACTTTAATTTTATTGCTTCGTGCAGCTTTAATAAGCTTTTGCCGCACATTTTCGTTTAGTGACGGAGTGATATGAACGGCTCTGTTTTTATGAATAGTCGGGGTAGGTGTCAACGCAATAAAATCATCGGGAATAACTATCATTCCCGGACATAAATCTTTTTTTAATGAACCCGTGGAATTAATGCTGACTATTTCGGTTACGCCCAGATCTTTCAGCGCCTGTAAATTAGCACGATAATTGATCAAATGCGGTAAAACATAGTCATTGGGGGTGTGGCCATGTCTGATGATCCATGCCATTCTGTCTTTGAGTAGAACTGATGCCCGGCCATATTCATTTCTCATCGATCTGGTCGCGCTATTCCTTAATAAATCGCTTCTTTCTAGGACTAATTTGTTGGAAATAACTCCCAAAAGACCCATAACATCTCCTTTGCTACTTATGCTTTTATAGCAAATTAATTAAAAGTAGTCAAAGGTGCAGCTGTCTTTATGCTGTCAGATAGCATTTGACTTTCTAAGTTCTATTATGACATATAAACCAGCAATAGAAAAATTATGGAGGATGTGATTCATGACCAGTCAATTCTTGGGTGTAGCCACCGACGATAATTTTGAAGGTGAAGTTCTTAAAAGCGACAAACCGGTACTCATTGATTTTTGGGCGCCATGGTGCGGGCCTTGTAAAGCCATAGGTCCTATTGTTGAGAAACTTGCCGAACAATTAAAAAATAGCGTTAAAATCATGAAGTTAAATGTTGATGAAAATCAGAAAACAGCAATTAATTACGGCGTTCGCAGTATACCAACTCTTATTCTTTTTAAAGACGGCAAGGTCCTGGATACGCTCATCGGTCTTGCCACTAAAGAAAGATTGGAAAGTTTTGTTAAAAAAAGTTTATAAATCGCGAACTTGCCGCGAGAAGGTTGAGATGCGTGAATTTTAAAATATTCCGAAAGATAGTGGGATCAAATACAGTTTTATTAATTTTATTGCTGACTTTGATTTGCAGTGGTTGCTCGTTTGTTAATATTTTCGGCAAACATGAACCGACAAAGGCAACTCCCGAAGGACTGTACTCGCGAGCTTCCGTCGAGTTTAATGGCGGTCATTATAAAAAAGCACAGGAATCTTTCCTGCGGCTCAAAGAAGAATATCCGTTGCACGATCTGGCGATTTTAGCGGAAATAGGTATCGCTGATTCCTTGTACAGTGATAAAGAATATGCGGAAGCAGAAAACGCTTACGGCGACTTTATCGCTCTTCATCCTGTAAATGAAAATGTACCTTATGCGCTTTATCAGTTGGGGATGTGCCATTATAATCAGATAGGAGATATTGATCGCGACCAGACGGAAACACTTCTAGCTAAAAAAGAATGGGAAAGGCTTATGGCGCGTTATCCGGAAAGTAAATTTTCCGCTATGGCTGAAAAACTGGTTCGGGAATGCAAACAAAAGCTGGCGGAGCATGAATTTTACGTAGCTAAATTTTATATGAGACAGAAAAAATATCAGGCTGCCCTCTCGCGTTTTGAAGAGTTGGCACGTGAGTATCCCAATGTCGGCCTTGATTATAAGGTAGAATATTTCATCAGTGAAACCAAGGCTAAAATTGCCGAAGAAGAACAATTAAGACTAAAGAAAATAGAGAAACTAAAACGTAAAGAAGAAAGAAAAAAGAAAAAAGAAGAAAAGTTAGAGCTTTTTTCAGCTCCTTTTTCAACGTAAAGAAGAAAGAAGAAAAGAAAGCTTCAAAGAAATAATAAAGATTACGAAGCTTTTATGGAATATTGGCTTCTTTGATTTCCCATTTTAATTCTTGTGATAATTTCCTGCCGGGCAATTTCCGGGTTGGCGGAAGTATCAATCTTAAAATAACAATCCGTTGCCACTTCGTTAATTGCGTCGAAATCTTTTTTTTGCTCTTGAAACAGTTCCCATCGGCCGTCCGAAGCGTTGTCGTTTTCCAGCATCCTCTTCTCCAGTCTTTTTCTGGTAATTTCATCAGGGCAGATGCACTCCAGAATATAAAAGCGAATGCCGAGATTCTTGGCCATCTCCAGAGCTTTTTGCCGCTCAGCCCGTTTCTTGAAAGAAGCATCGATGATTACGGCTTTGCCCTGTTTAATTTTTTGTTCAGCCAGTTCGTATGCCTTGTCATAAATAAAGCGGGAGACGTCTTTGGAATAAATCCCTTTTCCGAAATTTTCATAACGCCGTTCAGTGGGTTTCATATCGAATAATTCTTTGCG
>JQOA01000025.1 GCA_000753945.1 Smithella sp. D17
CGCCATTATTTTACTACTTTACAAGACTCATCCTGAATTTATCAACAAGAATGTTGACATTTTCAACCTTGTAGTCCTCGCTTTTATTCTGCCATGGTTTGCTGTGATTGGCGGATACATTACCAACCTCAGAACCAGTGTTTCCAATGCCCTTACCACCATCGAGCGGCTGACGAACAACATCAGGGATGTCATTTTTGTTTTGGATATGAATCTGAATTATACCTATGTCAGCCCTTCCGTAAAAATCCTGAGGGGGTACGAACCGGAAGAAGTAATGCAACAATTGCTGTACAATTCCTTTGCGCCTTCCTCCCGTGATACGGCTATAAGAGCGTTGTACGGGATAATGGCACTGGAAAAATCAGGGAGTAAAGATTTGATAGACCGGACGCTTCAATTAGAAGTCGAGCGCAAAGACGGAACTACCGTATGGACGGAAACAAAGTTTTCCTTTGTTGGAGATAAAAATAAGAAAACGGTTGGTATTCTGGGCGTAAGCCGGGATATTACTGAGCGCAAACACGCCGAAGAGCGGATTCAATATCTGGCCACACACGACGTTCTGACAGGACTACCCAACCGCATGATGTTCAGCCAATTGTTGAATCAGGCAATCGAGTCCTCAAGGCGTCATGAACGGCAGTTTGCTATCTTATTCATCGATCTGGACCGATTCAAAATCATTAATGATGCCATGGGGCACGATGTGGGCGACGAACTGTTAACAGAGATGGCCAAACGTTTCAGACAATCGCTGCGGGCAGTGGATGTTGTGGGTCGACCAAAAGAAAGAAATGATGTTGTCGGCCGTCTGGGAGGAGATGAATTTATTATACTGATTGAGGAAATCAGTGAGTTAAGTCAGGTTGCAGTCTTAGCCCAAAGGGTTCTTAGCGCCGCCATGAAACCGATCGTTATTCTGGGTGAAGAATGCCGCGTAACAGCCAGCATCGGCATCAGCGTATACCCCGGAGATGGAGAGGATGAACAAACCCTGATGAAGAAAGCGGACATGGCTATGTACTTTGCCAAAGAAGAAGGTAAAAATAACTTCCAGTTTTATTCTCAAAATACTCAGTCGCAGGCATTTGAACGCCTTTCTATTGAGACAAACCTGCGAAAGGCGCTGGAGCGCAATGAGCTGTATTTAGAATATCAGGCCAAACTGGATTTTAAGACCGGCGTGATTACAGGTGCGGAAGCCCTGCTGCGCTGGAAGAACCCTCTCCTTGGTTTAGTAACCCCCACGCAGTTCATTCCGGTAGCCGAAGAAACAGGAATGATCGTGTCCATTGGCAGATGGGTAATGAAGACCGTCTGCGCCCAGAATGTTGCCTGGCAAAGCCAGTGCCTGCCACCTGTTCGTGTAGCAGTAAATTTATCGCTTCGTCAACTCATGGACGATAAACTATTAGAAGATATTAAAGCCGCGTTGGATGATTCCGGCATGGCGCCGAATCTTTTGGAACTGGAAATCACGGAAAGCATGGTGATGTACAAGCCTGAACGCTTTATTGAGGTGCTGACCAAAATAAAGAACATGGGCGTGCGGCTTGCCCTTGATGATTTCGGCACAGGCTATTCTTCTCTCGCTCAAATCAAACAATTCCCTATCGACACACTCAAGGTGGACAGGTCGTTCATTCGCAACCTTTCGCAAAATTCTGAACACAAAGCGATTATTGAAGCCATTATTGCCGTGGGCAAGACTCTAAGTCTTAATGTTGTCGCCGAAGGTGTGGAAACGATGGCACAGGATGAATTCCTGCGGGAACACGTTTGTGACGAGATGCAGGGTTTTTATTTCAGCAAGCCTGTTGCGCCTGAACAGTTTGCCGATCTGTTGCGTAAGAACAGCACACCTTCATAAAAAGCAATTCCGCTCCCTGTAATTACCTGCAAATATGTCATCCCGGTGCAGGAGACTGTGCCGCAATTGCAAATATTGATTGTGCGTAATGAGTAATGTCCCCCGCTGGCGGGGGCAGGGGGTGGAAGGTTTTTGAAACATACGTAATATTGATAAGCTACACATTGAATTTTGTCCACCTCCGTCCCGATGATTCATCGGGACACCTCTCGGAAATTCTCCCGACTTCGCGCCAGCGCAGAGCCCGGCGAATGCCGGGGAGGACATTAAATGGCTATATTGATTATTGTGACACAGTCTCGCAGGCCGGGATCAAGTTTTTCTTTCATTGTAGATTTCAGGCGGGAATTGTGGTATAAAATAAACATACAACGTCACGTATTATTCTTGATAATTCGAAAATATTTTTATAAACGAGGAAACACAATGAAACAAATAATTTTTACATTGTGCGTATTCTTTGCCCTGATAACTGTAGCTGATTCGGCGGAGCTTTATAATTGTGCGGGCACAGATGGGAACGTTTTTTTTACAGATAATCCTCCGCAAGATGCAAAATGCAAAAATACGTCAGGAGACGATGTAAATACAAGCTGGCAGCAGCAAACTGAAGATGAAGATAAACAAACCGGACAGGATGACGAAAATAAAAGTCAAACAGGAAAGGTTAAAAAATTAATAAAGATACCTCGTCCGAGTTATTAGGGATTGATATGCGCGGCCTCCTAGAGGTCTCTTATCTTTTCCGCCTGCAGGGGATTATCAAAAAGAGAGTATTGAATACTGGCGTCCGGCTCCAGATCAAGAAGAACAACTCCGGTGGCGCGGTAAATATCTTTCGGGCAGTAGCAGTCATCAAAAAGATCATGAATGACGCCCGAAAATTCGAGCGGGAAAGCGCAGGGGCGTGAAAGCCTTGCCCCACTGCCGGATGTGCCGAAATCATTTTTCTTAAGAAAGACAACAATTTTATTTGGTGCCAGGGAATAACGTCTGGTCTTGATGCAGGCCGATTCCATATTGCGCATAAGATGGGCGAACAGATACTCGGCATTGGAAGTCGGCGGCGCGAAAGTTTTTGTTTTGCTGGTTGAGGCGTAAGAACTTTTTTCTTCCGTAACAACAGGATAAACCGATTCTCCGCGCAGCTCCTGCCAGATTTCCACACCGGGCTTGGAAAATTTTTCTCTCACTTTTTTCTCCGGCAATTGCGCAAACTCCAGAGCGTAGCGAATACCCATTTTGGCCAGATAGTTGGTTGTGGCATTGCCTACGCCCCGGATTTTCTCCACGGGAAGATTGCAGAGATATCCGGCAATTTCCCTTCCCTTGATTATTGTCACGCCTGATGGCTTGTGGTGCTTGGAAGCGACTTTGGCCAGCACTTTGGTGATACTCAATCTCACCGAAACAGTTATGCCCAATTCTCTTTCAATTTCCCTTTTCATTTTGAAGATAATTTCTTCATAGGATGAACGCAGGGCGCGGCGCATGCCGGTGATATCGGCAAAAGCTTCATCAATGGAATATTCTTCCACGTCAGGCGTAAAGCGCCGCATGATGCTGAACATTCGCCGTGAAAATAAACTGTAGGTTTCGTCATCCGATGGAAGAACAATCAGTCCCGGACAAATCTTTCTCGCTTCATGCAAAGGAACGCCACGCTTGATGCCTAATTTTTTAGCCGGATAGCTGGCGCAGGCGACAATGCCGCGCCGCCGCCGGTAATCAGCGCTTTACCTCTAAGTTCGGGATGAATTGCTTCTTCGCAGGAAGTGAAAAAAGCATCGCCGTCGATGTGAACAATCGCGCGCGGCCAGGAAGAAAGAGAGAATAATT
>JQOA01000026.1 GCA_000753945.1 Smithella sp. D17
AGGAATGAAAAGTGAGAGATTATCATATTAATATTTTTTATAGTGTAGATGATGAAGGCTATATTGCCGACATTCCTGATTTGCGCCATTGTTCGGCGTTTGGTAAAACACCTGGCAATGCTCTCAAAGAAGTATTAAAGGCAAAAAAAGTATGGCTCGAATCTGCTCAAGCAAATAAGAAACCAATACCGAAGCCCCATTATCGTCCGGTAATTTATCAAGTGGCTTAATAAGGTGAACTGAAAAATATAGTTGACAAACGTTTTGTTTTTCGTTATTAAAAGTTCAAATCAATTAAGTGGAATGAAATATTATGTTTCTTAAAGATTTAACAAACGGCATTATTCCAATACTGATTAAAGTATTGGTACTCGTAGTAGTCGTACTTACGGGGTCTGCCGCTCTGTATCTTTAAGAGATAAAAAAAGATACAAGCCGCAGGCCCCTGAAGCCTGCGGCTTTGTTGTTTTAAGAGCAAAGCCGCTTTTTCTCAAGGAGACTGGCGGCTTTTTTAGTTTATAAATTTAGACCTTTGAAAAATAGCTTTTTGTGTCATTTCGAGGAGCAGAGCGACGAGAAATCTTATGATTCCATTCTATGGTCGAAATGACAAATTAATGATTGTGTAAAATATGAATTATAAAAACAGGGAGATGTATATGAAGCTGAAGGGAACACAAATATTGCTGAAGGCGCTCGAAGAAGAAAAGGTGGAGATTATCTTCGGATATCCGGGTGGAGCCGTTCTGGATATCTATGATCAGCTTTACAAAAGCAATATGAAGCATATTTTGGTCCGTCATGAGCAGGGCGCTGTGCATGCCGCTGACGGCTATGCCCGGTCAACCGGAAGAGTGGGCGTTTGTCTGGTTACATCCGGTCCCGGCGCAACCAATACCGTGACTGGAATTGCCACAGCGAATATGGATTCCATTCCCCTGGTTGTTTTTACCGGTCAGGTTCCCACGGGGCTGATCGGCAATGATGCTTTTCAGGAATGTGATATCACGGGCATAACCCGCCCCTGCACCAAACATAATTTTCTGGTGCGCAATATCGAAGACCTTGCGCCGACAATTAAAGAAGCTTTTCATATTGCGCGTTCGGGAAGGCCGGGTCCGGTGCTTGTTGATTTACCTAAAAATGTAATGGCGGCGGAAGCGGAATATGATCCTGCCAGTATAAAAATAAGAAATCATGAACCGGTATATAAACCGGCCTTCAAGAAGATGACCAATTTGCTGGAAATGCTCACCGTCGCTAAAAAACCTCTGATTATGACCGGTGGCGGCGTTATTCTGGGGAGGGCCTCTGAACTGTTGACTAAAATGGCCAGAAAATATCAGATTCCTGTTACCGGCACTTTGATGGGGCTTGGTTCCTTTCCGGGGAGCGATCCTTTATGGCTAGGAATGCTGGGAATGCACGGCACCTACTACGCTAATATGGCCATCAGCCACTGCGATTTGCTTTTAGCGGTGGGTGTGAGATTTGACGACAGAGTTACCGGTACAATTGATACATTTGCCGCCAATGCCAAAATAGTACAGATTGATATTGACCCATCATCCATTAATAAAAATGTTGCCGTTGATCTGCCGATAATCGGCGATACACAGGCCGTATTGAAAGATTTGATTAAATTTCTGGATGAACATAATTACACATGTGAAAAATCGCAACGGCAGGAATGGCTGGCTGAGATTACCGAGTGGAAGGAAAAAGTTCCGTTGACTTATTGCCAGAACGGCAAAGTAATCAAGCCGCAGTTTGTGATTGAAACTCTGTATAAGTTAACTAAAGGCGATGCGATAATAACGACGGAAGTCGGCCAGCATCAGATGTGGACGGCGCAGTTTTTCCCATTTGATAAGCCCAATACTTTTGTTACTTCCGGTGGACTGGGGACAATGGGCTTTGGCCTGCCGGCGGCAATCGGCGTCAAATGCGCTTTCCCGGATAAACAGGTTGTGGATATTGCCGGCGACGGCAGTATTCAGATGAATATTCAGGAGTTGGCCACTGCCGCGCAATATAAGATCAATGTCAAAATAGTTCTGTTAAACAATGAATTTTTAGGCATGCCTCGTCAGTGGCAGGAACTGTTCTATGAAAAACGCTATTCACACACGGATATGACTTATGCTCCAGACTTTGTGAAACTAGCGGAGGCGTACGGTGTTGTTGGCCTGCGTGCCACCAAGCCGGAAGAAGTGGAATCTGTTTTGAAAGAAGGACTTGCTCTTGATAAACCGGTGCTGATGGATTTCAGGGTATCGCGTGAAGAATGCGTTTATCCCATGGTTCATCCGGGTGATTCGATAAGTAATATGTCGTTGGGGTCGAGAGAAATGATCAACTAACGACTTTATGAAAAGTCCATGAATGTCCTCCGCTAGCGGAATGATTCAACAACAGGTTTACGCTGATGTCATTTCGAACGGAGTGAGAAATCTTAATGAATTAAAGTAAAGATATCTCCCGTTGGTCGATATGACAAGGTTTACTGATCTATAACATCAGCGCGAAGCCGGGAGGATTTCCGGGAGGTGTCCCGATGAGGAATCGGGACGGAGGTGGATAATGTGTTTCAATACATCCACCCCCTTAAACCCCCGCCGGCGGGGGACAAGAAAAACATATAATTACATTTTGACAAAGTCGTTTTGAGAGGTTTTAAAATAAATAACGATGGTGAGGGAAAAGATGGAAAAAAAGGAACACATAATTTCAATACTTGTTCACAACAAGCCGGACGTGCTGGCTAGGATTGCGGGAACGCTGGGCGGCAAGGGCTATAACATTGAGAGCCTGAGCGTGAATACGACAATGCAATACGAAATTTCCAAAATAGTTATGACCACCGTAGGTACTCAGGAAACTGTCAATCGAATTGAAGGTCAATTACAAAGGCTGGTCGATGTTATTCAGGTCGATGATTTGACCAATGTGGAATCAATTCACCGCGAACTTATTATGGTTCGCCTGAATTTAACGCCGGATAAAAAAGAACAGATAAAGAAAGCGGTTGACACGAATAAATGGAAAGTAATAGCTTCTGCAGATACATATATAATTTTGGAAATAACCGGCGATCAGTCACAGATTGAGTTTGCTCTGGCACGCCTGGAGCCGTTGGGTATTGCCGATATGACAAGAACGGGAATTGTTGCTTTAAATTTGGAGAATTAATCATAACTGTAAAAAATAAAAATTTATCAATATATTAACAGGGGGTTATCATGGCAAAAATTAATTTTGGCGGAGTTGTTGAAGATGTTATCACATCGAAAGAGTTTTCTCTAAAGAAAGCTCAGAAAGTTTTGAAAAAAGAAGTTGTTGCTGTACTGGGTTATGGCGTTCAAGGTCCGGCGCAGGCTTTTAATATGAGAGATAACGGCATTAATGTAATTATCGGTCAGGCAAAGGAAGATAAGCGATACTGGAAAAAGGCCATCGCTGACGGCTGGGTTCCCGGCAAAACGCTTTTTCCTATTGAAGAAGCAGTCCAGCGTGGCACGATTATTCAGTATCTGGTTTCCGACGCTGCGCAGAAGATTCTCTGGCCTAAGGTCAAAGCCAATCTGAAAAAGGGAGATGCTCTTTACTTCTCCCACGGTTTCTCTATTGTGTATAAAAAACAGACCGGTGTTATACCTCCCGATTTTGTGGATGTAATCATGGTCGCGCCCAAAGGTTCGGGAACCTCCGTACGCCGGAATTTTCTTGATGGCAGCGGAATAAACTCCAGCTTTGCCGTGCATCAGGATGCAACCGGGCGCGCCTTGGAGAGAACTCTGGCACTGGGTATCGCCATTGGCTCCGGATTTTTATTTCCGACAACTTTCCAGGCGGAAGTATACAGTGATTTGACCGGAGAGCGCGGTGTGCTCATGGGCGCTCTGGCGGGAATGATGGAAGCGCAGTACAATGAATTGCGCAAGCATGGCCATACTCCCAGCGAAGCCTTCAACGAAACAGTGGAAGAGCTGACCCAAAGCCTTATTCGGCTGGTCGGCGAAAACGGTATGGATTGGATGTACGCCAATTGTTCCGGTACGGCTCAACGTGGTGCCTTGGACTGGCGTCATAAATTCCGCAAAGCGGTGGCGCCTGTATTTACAGAACTTTATAAGTCCGTTGCAACCGGTAAAGAAACAGAAATTGTCTTGAGAGTCAACAGCGCTCCGGACTACAAAGATAAACTGGAAGCAGAACTTAAAGAAATGCGTGATTCGGAAATGTGGCAGGCAGGAGCCGCCGTGCGGGCATTGAGACCGGAAAATCGCAAGAAAAAATAATTTTAACTAAGGGAGAGAAAACAATGAGAAGCGATCTCATGAAAAAAGGTTTCGAACGTGCGCCGCATCGTTCACTTTTCAAGGCTATGGGCTACACGGATGAAGAAATTGCGCGGCCTATAATCGGCGTGGTCAATTCGGCCAATGAAATAATTCCCGGACACATCCATCTGGATTTAATCACGCAGGATGTTAAGGCGGGAGTCCGAATGGCCGGAGGAACTCCGGTGGAATTTCCGGTTATCGGCGTTTGCGATGGCATCGCGATGGGACATGAAGGCATGAAATATTCGCTCGCCAGCCGCGAGCTGATTGCCGATTCCATCGAGATTATGGCAATGGCTCATCCTTTTGACGCTCTCGTTTTCATTCCCAACTGCGACAAGATTATTCCGGGTATGCTCATGGCCGCTTTGCGTCTGAACATCCCGTCCATTTTTATCAGCGGGGGGCCGATGCTGGCAGGAAAACTTAATGGTAAGCCCGTTGACCTCATCACTGTCTTTGAAGGCGTGGGCGCCGTTAAAGTCAAAAAGATGACTGCCGCCGAGCTAAAGAAACTGGAAGACTGCGCCTGCCCGGGTTGTGGTTCGTGCTCCGGCATGTACACGGCCAACTCTATGAACTGTGTCACCGAAGCACTGGGGCTGGGATTGCCCGGCCACGGAACAATTCCCGCGGTGCTGGCTTCCCGTCACCGGCTGGCTAAACACGCCGGGATGAAAATAATGGATTTACTCAAGAAAAAAATCAAGCCGCGCGATATCTGTACGCTGGCCGCTTTTAAAAACGCCATCGCTGTGGATATGGCACTGGGCTGTTCCACCAATACGGTTTTGCACATTCCCGCCATCGCCCATGAAGCGGGAATCAAACTTGATTTGAACCTCTTTAATAAAATCAGTGAGAAAACTCCCAACCTCTGTAAACTGAGTCCCGCCGGACACCATCATATTGAAGATTTCGATATGGCCGGAGGCATTCAGGCCGTGATGAAAGTCATCAGCGCGCTGGGTGTCATTGATGAGAAGACAATAACGGTGACTGGCAAAACTGTCGGCGCTAATTTGAAAAACGCCCGTGTTTTGAATACGGATGTTATCAGAACTTTGAAAAATGCCTACTCACAGCAGGGCGGCATCGCCATCCTGCGCGGCAATCTCGCGCCGGACGGAGCGGTGGTAAAACAATCCGCGGTTGCTCCGGCCATGCAGAAAAACGAAGGCAGTGCCCGCGTGTTCGATTGTGAAGATGACGCTATCGCGGCAATTCTGGGCGGAAGGATCAAGGGCGGTGATATCGTAGTCATTCGCTATGAAGGTCCCAAGGGCGGCCCTGGCATGAGAGAAATGCTCTCGCCTACTTCGGCAATCGTCGGCATGGGTTTGGATAAAACCGTTGCGCTTTTGACGGACGGACGTTTCAGCGGCGGCACCCAGGGCGCGGCCATCGGCCATATATCGCCGGAAGCAGCGGAAGGCGGCCCGATGGCGCTCGTCAAAGAAGGCGACATTATTGCCATTGATATTCCGGCCAAGAAACTGAACCTGAAAGTAAGCAATGAAGAATTGGCTAAACGAAGAAAAACTTTGAAGCCGTTCAAGCCGAGAATAACGACAGGTTATCTGGCGAGGTATGCGAAGGTTGTTACGTCGGCCTCGACGGGGGCAATCTTCAAGGATTAGTTCCGCTTCCAACTCAAAGCGCTATCTTCGTTAGCATCGTCGTCGGCTTCCTCAACGTATTGTCATATACGCCTGCGGAGCCGACTCCTCGCCGCCTCGTTATCTTTGAAATCAAAAAGGTATAGAAAAAATTATCTTTGATTTGAAATGGGATTAAAAGAAATCTGTCATTGCCGGGCTTGACCCGGCAATCCAGTTTTTTATGCTTTCCTGTAATTCGAGTTTCACTGCCGCTTTGATATCATCTTTGATTTAGAATCAGTATAATGGCGTCAGTTGCAGCACCGCTTTTTTCATGTCCGCTATAGACGTTTATTTGGTCTTTTCTGACAAATCATTTATTAATTTTTCAAGATTTGATGTGATAGATAATCTATGGAATTTACGTTTTCCAATGAAAAGCAACGCTTCATCTAAAAAAGTTGAAACATCGTCTAATATATCTTTCAGATCTGTCCACTTAAAACCTGTTTCCTTTGCAAAATCCCTTGAGGTTATATTTTTGTCCCGATGAGCAATTACTTTGTTTCTGTACTTAAATAATATTCTTCCTCTCCTCCAGAGGTCATCAAAATCGATAAGATTTGTCTTGAATTTTGTATTAGTTGTTTTCTCTATTTCACTAATTAAAAATTTAAGACTAATAGAGTTTTCATCGTTATCAAAAACTGATGCTAGTTTCACGATAAAAGTAGTGTATAGGGCCGGTCTAATCGTCTCAAATATATATAAATAATGGTTATAAACACTAACAATTCGTTTTCGATCAGGGTTTGTGCCTTTAAAAAACCACCATGCTTCATGACACATCCTTGCATGATTAATTGTTTGTTTTATATCGCCAAAAATCTGATCCATGCAGTTACCTATTTATTGACCCAACAATTAATATCCGAACTTTGTTTTCCCGATTATTTTTGTATCTCTCTGGCTATGGCTTTTCTCGGTGTCTTTAATGTCGAGCCAGTTGAGAGCTTTTTTCTTGTTGTTGAAAAATTCGATAGGGACGCCTCTGTTATAGGCGACATTCAGTCATCTTTTAATGTTTTGTTGTATCGATAACATATATTAATCGGTTGCATTATGCAACAAAGAACATCAGTTCCACTCTGCAATCATGAATCCCACGCAGAACCGGTTGATACTTTTATTGTAATCCATGAGTCCTTCTCCATAACCATTGAAATACTGAAAGTAGAGACTGAACTTATCTGTGAGATATTTGTCTGCCCATTCAGGAGAAATAAGCAAATCCGGCAGAAGTTTACCAAAGGATGATGGTGGAATACTCCATTCAAGTTGTATGGCGCTCAGGTTTTCCTGTCTGAAATTATTTCGCAACATCGCCGCGAAACGCATATCTTTCAAGTAGAGTGTTGTCCATAGTTCTCCGTATCCCATATATCGGGTTATATCGGGATTATCATCATTCGCTTCTTCTGGCAAACGGTACCATGTTTTCAGCAGGATATTGAAAGAGTCCTTTTTTTCGGTCCCCAACAGTTTTTCCAGACCGAAATTGGCGACGATTCGATTCCAACTGCGGGAAAGTGGCTTGGAACGGCCATTGGATTGATGATTAAAGCCGACGTTTATAAATTGCAGTTTCGTTCCCATGAGACCGGGGATTTCATATTGAGTCCGGATATTCAGGATCCCTTCCGGTTCATAGTTCGTATCCCTGAAGGGCGCGGAGAAGGCGGAGTTATAAAATTGCCAGAAAGAAAGCTGCGTGTAACCGATCCATAGATCCAAGCCTTTAATCGGTTTGTCTTTGCCCCAGACATCCTGAAGCGCCTGAAGCGGTTCCTGCAGAAAATCTTCCCATATTTTTGCTTTGAAACTGAGCTGAAATTTTGCCTCATTAAACTGTGCTTTAGCATGGGGATCATATTCCAGATTCGTTTCATCATTGGGTGACGAGTTGTAGGCTACCGGCAAAAAATAGTTCGAGCGATAGGGCCTGAGAGCGAAAGAATGAAGGCGATTGGTGGTAACTAAATCCCAGTATTTTTCATAAACAGAAAGAGGTGCTGGAGAGGTTGCTTGTTTTGTTTGGTTGACGGCCACGGATTTTTGTTCAACCTTTTTTTCAACAGGGTTCGCGATAACGGCATTTTTTGCAGAGAGTTGTTTTTTTGCCAGCTCGTCGAAGCATTGCAATCTTGCGTCATTGTTATCTTTGATGGCTGCGCATCTAGCCAGACTGTCGTCAATTTCAGCGGCGCTGCCGGGTAAAAAGGTAATCAGCACAATAAACAAGCAGGTCAGTATTATTCTAAATGGCGGTTCGATTTTTAGAATTTTCATGCCTTTTGTATTTTCCCGAAGGAAAACTGGAAAAGTTCGAGGCCCTCGAACAACTTCGCGCATTGGAATATGGCTATAAAATCAAGGTTGTCATAACTCCCTATGATTCTGTAGAAGTGGACAACAAGCAGGAACTGGAAAAAGTCCGCAGGATATTAACAGTCCAACAATAGTAACGACATTGGGCAGATGGCCACTATAGTCGTCACCCCGGCGGAGGCCGGGGTCC
>JQOA01000027.1 GCA_000753945.1 Smithella sp. D17
GAAGCAAAAAGAGTAGCTCTAACCAACAGAAAATATCTGGAGCAACAACTGGACCAGACCGCCGATCCCTTTATTAAGCAAAAAATTTATAATCTCATCGCTCAACAGATTGAAACATCAATGATGGCGGAAGTAAAAGAAAACTTCGCTTTCAAGGTAATTGATCCGCCCAAAGCTCCCGACCGGAAACTTAAGCCGAAAAGAGCCCAAATGGCGCTTATTAGTTTGTTGGCTTCTTTATTGATTGGTATAGCCATAGCGTTTTTTTTGGCTTATTGGGAAAAGTTGAAAGATCAAGATAGATCTGCATACGGAGGTTGAAAATTGTATAAAAAAGTATCAGCGGTAATAGTCTTATTAATTGCCGTATTAATTTCACTGAATATCGCTTATGCGCAAAATTATACGCAAGCTGCAACGCTTGCTCTGTCTCAGCAATCATCCTCGCCAGCACAACAGGCTCCCATTATCAATAATATGACGGATCAACAAAAAGCCGTTCAGTCGGAATTAAATAAGTATGGTGGCGCTTTAACGCCGGAAGCGCTTGAAGCATTAAAAAAATCACCGGAATTTAAAAATCTAAAACCGGAAGAAATTATCAAAGGCAAAGAGTTGCTGGAAAAAAGCAACAAGCCCGAAGTAAGAAAAGAAAACAAAGAGGAGAAAAAAGATTTCAATGCTGAACAAAAGAAAGTACTGGGCGAAGATGTTTCGAGCTCTCTCTTTGAAAGGTCGCGCCGCGTAGGAAAATATCAGGATATCAAACTGGAATTAAAACCGTTCGGGTATGAATTCTTCCATGATGCGGCTGTTCGTGTTGTAACCGATAGCAAGGATGTTCCTGTTCCCGCCAAATATGTCGTTGGCCCCGGTGATGAAGTAAAAATAATGCTCTGGGGGCGCGTTAATGCCCAGTATAATCTTACGATTGATCGAAACGGCAGCATTACTGTTCCACAGATAGGACCTCTGTATGTTGCCGGCATGACTTTTCAAGAAATGTCCACTTATTTAATCAAGCAATCAAACCAGATTGTCGGAGCAAACATTGATATTACAATGGGCGCGTTGAAAACAATTCCGGTTTTTATTCTCGGCGATGTAAAAAGGCCCGGCGCTTATACGATCGGCTCCTTTGCCACAATCACCGACGCGCTCCTGTTAGCCGGAGGACCTACAGATATAGGTTCCATGCGCAATGTTCAACTGAAAAGAAAAGATAAGGTGGTTACTAATTTTGATCTTTATGACCTGCTGTTAAAAGGCAACAAAGGGGCTGATGCCGTTTTACAGGCGGGGGATGTTGTTTTTGTTCCCGTTTGCGGGCCGCTTGTCGGTGTTGCCGGAAATGTAAAAAGGCCGGCCATTTATGAATTAAAGAACAAGTTTGAATTGCAAAATTTATTTGATCTGGCCGGCGGTATTATACCAACCGCCTATACCCAGCAGATTCAAATTGAACGGATCGTGAAAAATGAAAAACAAATTATTGTGGATATCGATGATAAACATTTAGACAAAACCAAACTCTTTCAATTGCAGGATGCTGATTTGATCAAGGTGTTTTCCATTGTCGATGCTAATTTAAATGTAGTATATCTGAATGGCCATGTAAAAAGACCCGGTAAATATGAGATAAAACCGGGAATGAAACTCAAAGATATCATTAAAAGCGTAGAAGACCTGCAATTAGAGACTCATTTTGAATATGCATTGATCAAAAGAATAATTACACCGGGAGGCGAAACGGCCTTAATCCCGTTTAATCTTGGTAAATTAATTTTCAGTAATGATGCCGAAACAAACTTAACATTAATACCGCAGGATAATATTTTCATCTTCAGCGACTGGTTCTTCAAAGATAAACCTTCCTTTTCTATTGCGGGAGAGGTGCGCATACCTGACAAGTATGAATGGATAAAAAATTTCAAAGTTAAAGACGCCATCCTGGCTGCGGGAGGTTTAACCAAAGATGCCTATCTGGAAAAAGCGGAGATTTTGCGCGTAGACACAAACAGGCAATATCAAACAATATATTTTAATGCATCGAAAGCTCTACAGGAAAATGAGCAGGATAATATATTGTTGCAGGATGAAGATAAAATTACCATCCATTCAGTGTCTGAATTTGTTTATAAGAAAACTGTGTCCATCGAAGGCGATATTTTAAGACCCGGCACATTTCAATTTACTGAACAAATGACCGTTAAAGAACTGGTATTTGCCGCGGGAAATATACTGGAATCAGCCTATTTGGATGAAGCTGAAATTGCTTCTATGGAAATTGGAAACGGTGAAACTACCAGAATTGTCCAGAGAAATATTAATTTAAGAAGAGCACTGGAAGGGGATGAGGCACATAACGTTAAATTAAGACCTTACGACAGGGTGTTTATCAAAAGAATTCCCGATTGGCGGCGTGAACATTTTGCCATTGTTTCCGGTCAATTTAAATTTCCCGGGAAATATATTTTAAAAAAAGGCGAAAAGCTTTCTTCGTTGGTTCAACGAGCCGGAGGATATGCGGATAATGCTTATCTGCGCGGTGCGGTATTTACCAGGGAAAGAGTAAAAGAAATGCAGCAAAAGGGTATCGAGGAGATGGCCTTGCGTCTTGAAAAAGACCTTTTATCGAAAAGTAGCGAACAAGTTTCCACTGCCTTATCAAATGAAGAAATTCAGGGTAAGCAAGTCGAAGTTACGCAAAAGAAAAAATTAATTGAAAACATGAGAAACCTTAAAGCGCTGGGAAGAATGACCGTAAAATTGGCTCATTTGCGTCTATTAAAGGGGAGCGAATATGATATTGAATTGGAAGACGGCGACCGTTTGTTCATTCCCGAAAAAAACAGCGTCGTCAGTGTTACCGGATCTGTTATGGGGCAGGGCTCCTATGTATTTTCGGAAAAAACTGATTATCTGGATTATATCAATATGAGCGGCGGCTATTCTGATTATGCCGATGAAAGTAATGTTTTTATTCTGAAGGTTGATGGCAGCGCCCGTAAGGCGAGCCGCGGCTTGATTAACTGGAACAAGAAAAAAGATCGTCTGGAAATGGCGGCTTTTTCCGGGGAAGAGACAAATTATATCGAACCCGGCGATGTTATTGTTGTGCCCGAAAAAATTGAACGAATTGCCTGGCTACGTGAAATACGTGATATTACCCAGATTCTTATGAATACGGCAGTTGTTGCCGGCGTTGTAAAAATGCTATTTTAATAATTTTTTCTTGACAAAATGGCATGGGTAGTGGATTAATAACGCATCTTATTTTATATGTAAATATGGGGAATATAAAATGAAAAAAGTTATCAGTATTTTATTATTATTGTTTTTTTTGGTGGCAATGGTTCCCGTACCCGGTTTTTGCGAGGATAATAAAAATGATAATGCAACAGCCGGTGCTGCCACTGCCGGAACAGCCGCAGGTAAAGAAACTTCTATTGGTATCTATGCCGGAACTATTGCAGTTAGTGCGGTAATTATAGCAGCAATAGCTGTTATTGCTTTTGGATCAGGAGGAGGTTCCTCAACAACAAATCATTAGACAACAGATAAAGAATTGATTAATGGGCGAAAATTCACCGTAAAATTAGGCGAATTTTTCGCTCATCTTTTTTGAGCCATTAATTGTTAACAACCCTGATTGATGATGAATATCCTGAAGAAAGCAAAATTAATAATAATATTTTCGATATTATCAGTTTTATTTGCAGGCATATCATTTTCCGCTCCCCAAAACGATCAAGCCGAGGAAGATTTTATATTATTCGCTGCGGAAAATCTATTCATTTACATGAAAAATAAAGAATATGTTTCTGTTTGGAATTGCCTGTCGGTTAAATCACAACAAGTAATTATTGCGGACGTGTATAAAGAATCAAAAAAAACCGGTGTCGAATATAAAAAAAATGAATTGCTGAGAGATTTTAATTCTGGTGGCATGTTTGCTAAGGCTTATTGGGATAGCTTTCTAACTGTGTTTGACTCGAATATTGCGCTCGAACAGTGCAAATGGGAAATGGGGAAAATAGAAAAAAACGAAGCGGAGGTTATTTTAAAATACAAAAAATCGGATAACCAGGCAATCTTAAAGATGTATAAAGAAAATAATGCATGGAGAATCGGTTTGAAAGAGAGCTTTGGAGTGCGCAATTTGAGCCCTTTTTAAAAATTATATACATGGGCCCGGCTCAATAGCTGTTTTAATGATACTAGGAGGCTGTCCGAAAACTCAACTTTACTAAATTCGGCTTCTGTTGTCATCACCGGCGAGAAACAAGGCCAAAATCATCGGAATAAAGAAGGCCACATCATGAACAGGGCGAACAAGTTCCTTTCCAGGTATTTTCAGTCTGTAGCATTTAATCTTTGATCTAGCCGGGATGCGT
>JQOA01000028.1:0-5649 GCA_000753945.1 Smithella sp. D17
AAAGAACAACTTTTGCGGAAGATAATGTAAAAAAGGAATTTTATAATAAGGTTCGACCGGATAATACTTGTTGGGATTGGCGACGTAACAAATACCATCTTTCTTCAGTAGACGGTTAACTTCCATCAACAAACTTAACTTATCCTCCGTATGAGCCAGAACATGATTTAATATGGCAATATCAAACTCTCCGTCGGGAAATGGCAACGAATCTTCTTTTATTTTAATAAATTTTATTTTTTGTCTGATATCCGGTGAAACCTGGTCAACAACATCCACTGCCCATACGCTGTTGCGTTCCGAAAAATATGCCGCAATATGTCCACTGCCGCATCCAACATCAATGATATTTTTACCGGAAAGACGATCCTCTTTACTTTTAAGATAGTCTAACAAAACTAATTCTATTTTTCTCGCTTTAACCAATCTGCCGCAATCAACTGCATAGCCCCGTTTTAAATATTTTTTCATTTATTTAAATCCGTTTATTTTTTCGGCAACTTCGTAAATATCTTTTTGAGTATGTCCATATGAAATCGGCAGGCTGAGAGTCGAGGCATGTATTGCTTCCGAAACCGGATAGGATTTATCGCCTAATAGATCACGTAAGGCTTTCTGTTTATGCGGCGGTACCGGATAATGAATTTCGGTTTTGATTCCCTGATCCATCAGATATTTCTTCAATTTATCTCTTTGAGGATGCCTGATATTGAAAATATGATAAATATCGTGATAATCATTCTGCACAACGGGCTTAATGAAATCATCCTTTATTTTCTTTAAATATATCGCGGCAAGTTTTCTTTTATAATTATTTATTTCGTCCAGCTTTTTTAATTTTACGGATAAAAATGCCGCCTGTAATTCGTCCAATCGCGAATTGTATCCGACAACTTCATTATAATATTTTATCCCGGAACCGTAATTTCTGAAAATTTTTGCCTGCGCTGCCAGTTCCGGATCATTCGTAACAATCGCTCCGGCATCGCCAAGCGCGCCTAAATTCTTTGTAGGATAAAAGCTAAACGCATTACAGCGCCCGAAAGTACCGGCTTTCTTTTTTTTGTATCTGGAACCGTGGGCCTGAGCGCAGTCCTCAATAACTTTTAATCTACGACGCTTTGCTATTTCCATTATCGCATCCATGTCACACATTTTTCCATACAGATGGACAGGCATAATTGCCGTCGTCCTGGACGTTACGGCATTTTCTATTTTTTCAGGATCAATGTTGTATGTTTTTATATCCGGTTCGACCAGAACAGGCACCAACCCACTGTGGATAATTGAAAGTATTGAGGCAATATAAGTATTTGACGGAACGATAACTTCCGAACCGGGCCTTATGCGAAATATTTTGAGCGAAATAATCAGCGCGTCCAGACCGGAAGCAACACCGATGCAATGACTTGCACCGCAATAATCGGCAAACTCATTTTCAAATTTATCTAAGTTCTGGCCAAGAATATAATAGCCCTTTTTTGCAACATCGGCGAAAGCTTTTTTATAATCTGCCAGAAATGATCTGTTTGTCTTAGACAAATTTTCATATTCGATCATCGATATTCCTCATAAATATAATCATCCGGATCGAAATATTCGGATGCCAGCACCATTAAAATAGCATCTTCTGTAAAGTCATGCATCGTGTGCCAATCATTGGGTTCAATTAGAAGGCACATTGAAGGCTTGTTAAGATGAAAATCTTCTTTCTTCGTGCCATCATTATTGGATACGACACAACTGCCTTTTATACAAATAGCCGCCTGTACAGTTTTATGATGCCGGTGTCCTCCGCGAAGGGAATCATCCACGCCATAAATATAAAAAATTCTTCTAATCGCAAAAGGAATTACTTTTTCGATTACCGTAAGATTGCCGCGTTTATCCGAAAATGTCTTAAGATCAATCAGTTTTGCCATGTGTTTCCTTGTATTTTTCAATATAATATTCAGCGATAGCTTTCCAGTTGAATTTCGTCTGAATAAGCTCAAGTGATTTTCTTCCCATTTCAATACGCAAGCTTTCATCTTCAATTAACCGACTGACTAAAACAGCTAATTTCTTGTAATCACCTTCCGGGTGAAGACAGCCGTTAAAACCGTCAAACACGACAAGATCATTTCCTCCGGCGTTGGATGCAACAATCGGCCTGCCGCAAGCCATTGCTTCCGGCACCACCGTATTTAAACCATCCGGCGGATTTTTCTCCGAAGGCATCAAAAATATATCAGTGGCAGAATAATAATCTACCAATTCATTTGCAACTATATAACCGGTAAATATTACATGTCCGGAAGTTTTGTCCTGTTTTAAAATCTCCACATATTCTTTTTTTAGATTTCCATCTCCAACAACAGCCAATTTCACATTTTTATGTCTTTCTACTATATATTTTAAAGCCCGAAAAGCTGTGGAGAAACCTTTCTTGGGAACAAAACGTCCAATCATTAAAAGAAGAATGGTATCATCATTTATTGCTAATTTTTCTCGGGTGATTTTTCTTTTTTCGGCTGAATACTTAATTTTATAATCATCTACTCCGTAAATAACATAATCAATCTTCTCAGGTTTAATGTCGCTCTTAACTAACTCTTCTTTCAAATCGGAACTATTACAGGACATATAATCCGACTTGGCAATAATTCCTGCCAGTATTTTTCCTAATAGCCCTGTATTTCTAATGACTGTGACATCTGAGCCCGGAAATGAAGTAAGTATTTTCGTATCTGAATGAGCTAGCCATCTAGCACCCACGGCAATTAAAGTATTCGGTATAGCCCAGTGGCAGTGCAAAAAATCATACTTTTCCCGCTTCAATAATCCGGCAAGTTTGATTATTCCTGTAATCAAAAGAAATGGCGTTAGTAAAATTGTCGACTTGGATATTTTTGTGTCGTTTTTCATGGACTTGCCATATCCTATCCTGTGCATTGATTCAAAAGGCAGGTATTTATATTCTATTATTTTAACTTTACCAGTTGCCGCGTTTTTTCTTTGCTCACCGAAAAAAAACGGCGTAAATACTGTCAGATCATTTCCCGTTTCAGCATAAGCCTCGGCAAGCGATGCGATAAAGTTTGATCTCCAGTCTCCTGCGAAAAAAGGATAAGAATGAGAAACAATGCATATTTTCATTTTATCGCCCGTATTAATGTATTATTCAAAACACCCTTTGAGTGCATTTCATAACCACTCATTAGAAACTTGTCGTTGATTAAATAACTTTACAAAAGTACCGCTTATATTTAATAGTAAAACAACAAAATTTTCCAGAAATTAATAATATAATAATAATTATTAACGGTCTCATAATACTTTCATTGACAGTGGGTAATATACCGGTATCTCCAAATACATGAAGCACCGTTGCTTTTTAAATAAAATTATGTCAATTAAGTTAAAATGAATTTCAATTATCTTCCAGAACATATAGAACAGAACTAATTAATAAGGAAATTTATGTTGAAAAAAGAAAACGGCTTTTCTTTTCCCACTATTTTCAAATTTCCCGAGTTGCCGAAATATTTCTTTACTTTTATTTCTCTTTTCATAGTTTTATTTTTAATTTACTCCAACAGTTTTTACGGCGAGTGGCATTTTGATGATTATGCCAATATTGTCGACAATCCGTATATTCAAATAAAATCATTTTCCTGGCCGGAAATAAAACATTGCATATATGGCCTTGCACAAGAGCGGCCATCGCGACCGTTATCGTACTTAAGCTTTGCATTGAATAATTATTTCCATGGTACTGATGTATTCGGCTATCATGTGGTAAATTTTATAATTCATTACATTGCATCCGTTTTTCTGTTCCTGTTTATTTACAACACGCTGAAGCTTCCACGACTAAAAGATCAATATGAAAAGATCGCCTATCCGATGGCGCTCCTGGCAACGTTTTTTTGGGCTATTCATCCTGTCTGGGTTACTTCCGTCACCTATATCGTTCAGCGAATGGCATCAATGGCCGGACTTTTTTACATTGCATCCATGTATTTTTATTTAAAAGCCCGCATTAACCCGAAATTTAAATATTCATTCTCATTCTTTATAATTAGTTTATTGTGCGGATTAGCTTCGGTGCTCACCAAAGAAAATGCAGTAATGCTGCCGGTCAGCATTCTTCTCTTTGATTTATTTCTCATTGCAGGTATTAACAAACAAAATGTTATTAAATACGCAAAAATCGCGTTTCTGCCTTTTTTAATTATCCTGTTTGCCGGTTTGATCTACGTTGATTTCTCCAATATTATTGATGAATATAAAATACGCGACTTCACAATGCTCGAAAGAGTTATGACGCAACCTCGCGTCATCTTATTTTATCTTTCGCTGTTATTTTATCCGATCAGTTCGCGCTTAACTTTTCTTTATGAAATAGATGTTTCCCGTTCTCTATTTCAACCATGGACTGTAATTCCATCAGTTTTCCTGATAATATTTATAATTGTTTTTGCTCTTTATATTGCCAGAAAGCGCCCTTTAATTTCCTTTTGCATTATTTTTTATTTTCTAAATCATTTGATAGAAGGTTCTATTTTTAATCTGGAATTGATTTACGAACATCGCAACTATTTGCCGGCAATGCTTTTGTTTGTTCCTTTCGCAGAATTCATAATTTATGCCATTGATTACTTTTCTTATAAAAAAATTATCCAGTTTATCGTTGCTTTGGGCATAGTGATAGTATTAGTGGGAGAAGGCGACATAACTTATAACCGTAATAATATAGTTTCTGATGATTTTCTTTTATGGTTTGATAACATTGACAAGTCTCCCGGCTTGAGCAGACCCCATGCCAACATGGGTAGAATATATTTTATTTACAATCAAAAAGAAAAGGCACTTCAGGAATATAAAAAAGCGATGATTTTAAACAATTTTGGAAACAAGGATATCCTGGCTATTCAACAATGTAATCTGGGCATATTATATTTTGAAACAATGCAGGATGATCTGGCCATGGAATGCTTTAGAAAATCTTCTGAGATACTCCCTGAATATATTCAAACCAATATTCACATGGCCAAAATAAAACTGCGTCACAATGAAATTAAAGAAGCAAAAGAAATAGTCGAAGATAAATTAAAAAAATACAGATCAGATCCCAAAGTTATAGAATTATATAGTCTTATACTATTAAAAGACGGACAAATTAAAGGCGCTCAATATTTTGCCCGGAAACTCCTTCAAAAGGATGCAAATTCACTGTCCGCGCTCGCGATTATGGCCGAAACATGCCGCATAAAAGGTAATTACGCAGTTGCCATCTTGTTTTGGAAATCCGTCCGTTCGATATCCCGGCAGAATGCTTATGCGAATCTGGCGCTTATTGAATTGTACGCGAAAATTAAAGACACAAAAATGTTAAACGAGGAAATTCGTCTCTTATATTACTTAAAAGGCTCCTTAAAATTAAGCGAATACATTCAAATGTTAAACAAAAATGAAAATTTAAATATCTACGTTCCCCAACTGGAAAACTTTTCATTTATCACAAAAAAATGCTTCCATATTAATTGAAAAAACAAGAGAGCCAAATGCAAAACGTTTTGTCATGCCCGAATGCTCTTGTCGGGCATCCATATTTCAGGAAGCTACTGCTTGATTTCAATATTAACCGTGTCATTTCGAAGGAAC
>JQOA01000028.1:5679-6340 GCA_000753945.1 Smithella sp. D17
AGATTTCTCCCTTCGGTCGAAATGACATATCGGTAACTTTTGCAAGTATGCACTACAATCTGGATTCCCCCGGCATTCGCCGGGCAAGCTGCCAGAAAATTGCGGGAATGACAGAGTCGGGAGTTTTGCAATTGGCTCAAGAGATGGCGCGATGTAATCACGCTATCTCTTGTTTTACCTTTTCTTATATCATTTCATCATATCCGGAAAATACCATTTTCCGGTTTGGGCAGTTGATAAATCAACATCTTTCACTTTAGGTACCTTGATTAAAATACCGGAACCCTCTATCTCAGTTGTTACATCTTTATAATCGTCACCAAGATCCGGGGCATCACCTACAGATGCCTGAACAGCAGTAACTGTAGTTGATCCATTGCCTGCCAACATTTGTGACGCATAATAATTGCTGGCCCGCGCTTTTACTTCTGCAATAGCCGCCTGAGCGGCGCTTTTTCTGGATTCATCCATCATACTTATATATCTTGGAATAGCCACTGCAGCTAAAATTCCCAAAATAACCAACACCGCAATGATTTCAATCAATGTAAAACCTTTTTCATTTCTTAACATCTTCCTTCCCTCCTTAGTTTTTTATAGTATTTTACTTTTAATATAGCTTGTGCTTGATTTCAATATTAACCGTGTCATTTCGAAGGAA
>JQOA01000029.1:0-2218 GCA_000753945.1 Smithella sp. D17
AGTTGTCACCCGTAGGCATGATGATATGCCCGCTATCCTGGAAGATAATGAGAATGCGATGGCCTATTATGGTGTACTGAAATCTTTTTTTGATGAACAGAACATATCACAAAAGAAGCGCGAAACTATCGTAGTGGATATGGCATTAGTTTTTGAAAAGATTTTAGATAAACATTGGAAAGTTCAATTCTGGGACGATGATGATGCACAGAATCGCGCTATTGATGATATTGAGGATTATCTCATTGATGAGGTTAAAAGTAAGAAGGGATTGGATGTAAGTTTTGAACAGATTGACGACATCATCGCGCGATTCATGAAGGTGGCTGAAAACAGGAGCCGCAAATGAGATTGTCTCACGGTGTTGTTTTATATGGCGGGACAAAGATTGAATTCAGCTTCTGCCATGTAAACCGGAAAACGTTGGAAATAGCGGTGCATCCGAATCAGTCTGTAATGGTCAAAGCGCCGCTGGGCATCGAACCTGCTGAAGTGCAAAGAAGAGTTGCCCGGCGCGCAAGATGGATCATAAAACAACGGAATTATTTCCGGCAATTTGAACCAAGAACTCCCGCGCGTTGCTATGTCGGCGGCGAAACGCATCTTTATCTTGGCAAACGTTATCGTTTGAAGATTAAGAAAGGACGTCGGGATGAAATTAAATTAGTGAGGGGATATTTTAAAATTCAGGTAAAAGGCCGCATTTCGTCTGACAAGATCAAGAGCTTGCTGGATGCGTGGTATACTGAAAAGGCAGTAAATAAATTCAAAGATAGTTTTGATCGTTGTCTAGCCAACTTTAAGAAGATTTCATTAAAGAATCCAAGAATGCAAATTAAAAGGTTAAAGAAACGATGGGGAAGCTTGTCTGAAAAGGGCACCCTGACCATAAATTCAGATTTAATTCGCGCACCGCAAGAATGTATTGATTATGTAGTTACCCATGAACTATGCCATCTGAAACACAAAGATCATAGTACAAAATTCTATAAACTTCTTGGAAAAACAATGCCCGATTGGGAAAAGAGAAAACACAAGCTGGAACTAACTTTGGTTTAGTATATCAGAAGCTGTACTTACATTGTCACGGATTGGTCCGTTTAGAGAAAAGATAGGCGAGAGCGTGACGCGGAAGAATCCAAAAGGTGGGGGCAAATTGCCCCCACCCCCGTACTGTCGCGACCCGCTCCTATTTTTTTGGGCTTCTCCACATCAGCCAGAGAGGCGGTGAATTTTTGCCCGGAAAAATCTTTTTGGTGACAACAAATCCGCAACTTCTGTAAAAGGGTATGTTTGCTTCTTTGGAGCTTTGCAGGAAAGCTCCGCACTTTTCACGATCACAAATATCCAGTATAGGCTTCATCAAAGCCTTGCCTGTGCCCTTGCCCTGATTTTCAGGGACCACTCCTATGAACTGCAAATAATAATATCTTTCCCTGGGGTGGTCTTTCTTCATCTCCTGCATGGCCAATGCCAGACGTAATAATCCCGTCCAACCTACGGCAGTAATCATTTTAGGTATAAGGGTAAATTGCCTTACATAACCTGCCTCTGATGTGCCGGGCGGGTACCATAACGCTCCTCCGGTATAATCTTCCGTCGTAAGCACATGCTCATGCCGCAGACATAAGTCTGCTATGCATGATTGAAATAGAATCTCCATTCCATGAGTTCTTTTTTTATCCTTACGGACAAGCCAGTTGATAACAGGATCATTATCAAAAGCTCTTGCCAGCGAGGATGCTAAGCGATAGGTATCTTTGTGAGAGGCCTTTCTAATCTTATTATTCATATGTTTTCTTTATCACTTCCAATTAAGCTTGTCCCAATATTTATATTCATTGGTCCACTCCTTTTTGTTGAGTTTTACCAAATCCTGAAAATATTTTCTATTCTCCTTGAATCGTATATTTTGTTTGGAATAAGTTTTCTTTTTACTGATATCATTGGCAAGAATTTCTCCCAGTCTGAAGGCCTTTGCCCCTGTGTTTGCTAAAGCTTTTACACCTTCTCTTGCGGATATACCCTTTGGTATTTTAGTTGTTCCACACATTTTATTGCTGATGTATTGACAGCAAGCAGTGCCGTAGTCAAGAGTTGTTTTTTTATCGTAGCATTAATAAATGCCTGCATTTAGGCTAATTTTGGAAAAGAGGGTTTTTTTATTGACAGGATGATATATTGCCTTATATTATTGAAAACGTCTTGCTTTTAAAAA
>JQOA01000029.1:2240-9201 GCA_000753945.1 Smithella sp. D17
AGTTGTATTGCAAGAATGACTGATTCAGTTAAAATAAAAGGAGCCTTTTATGTGGGAATATACGGATAAAGTAAAGGAGCATTTCCTCAACCCTCGCAATGTCGGCGAAATCGAAAATCCGGATGGCGTGGCGGAAGTGGGGTCGCTTGCCTGCGGTGACGCGCTGAAACTTACATTTAAACTGGATGAGAATAAAAGAATAAAGGATGCTAAATTCAAAACATTTGGTTGCGCCAGCGCCATAGCCTCATCATCAGCGCTGACGGAAATGATCAAAGGGATGACAGTGGAAGAGGCGCTGAAAGTCACCAATCAGGATATCGCCGGTTATTTGGGGGGGCTCCCGGATGAAAAAATGCACTGTTCCGTCATGGGTAAACAGGCATTGGAAAAAGCGGTGGAAAATTACCGTGGCGCTCCACCCCTGGAGGCAGGAGCAAAAATTATTTGTGAATGTTTCGGTGTTACCGATAAAGAAATTGAACGGGCAGTGCGCGAAAATAATCTCTCCACTGTGGAAGATGTGACCAATTATACCAAAGCGGGCGGCGGTTGCGGTAATTGCCATGACGCCATTCAGCAAATCATTGATCAGGTTCGTAGTGAGCCGAAAACCGATACCAAACCGAAATTAACCAATATTCAAAAGATTCGTCTGATTGAAGAGACGATTGAACGGGAAATAAGGCCTTCGCTCAAACATGACGGCGGTGACATAGAAATTATCGACATTATCGGTAATCGGGTGATTGTGGCTACACGCGGAGCCTGCTCTACTTGTAAAGCTTCAGACATCACTTTGAAACATTTTGTAGAGCATCGTCTTAAAGAATTCGTTTCGCCGGATATAGTGGTTGAGGAGGTTGCTAAATGAGTATAATTTATTTAGATAACAATGCGACAACTCAGGTATCGGAAGAAGTACAGGAAACTATGATGCCTTATTTCCGTGAACTTTACGGCAATCCTTCCAGCATGCACACTTTTGGCGGACAGGTCGGCCGGGAAATTCGCACTGCGCGAGAGCGGGTGGCGGCGCTTTTGGACGCTTTGCCGGAGGAAATAATTTTCACCAGTTGCGGTACGGAAAGTGATAATACCGCCATCCGGTCAGCGCTGGCTATTCATCCGGACAGAAAACATATCATAACCAGTCGCGTGGAACATCCCGCGATTCATGTATTATGCGCACAATTGGCGATGCAGGGCTATCGAATAACAGAACTGCCTGTAGATAAAAATGGCTTGATTGATTTGGAAAATCTGGAAAAAAACCTGACACCCGATACCGCTGTGGTCAGTCTGATGTGGGGAAATAATGAAACCGGCGTAATTTTCCCCGTGGAAAAGGCGGCTCAAATGGCACATGAAAAAGGGGTTTTATTTCATACGGATGCTGTTCAAAGCGCCGGTAAAATTCCGGTTAACATGAAAACCAATGTTATTGATATGCTTTCTATGTCCGGGCATAAGCTACACGCGCCGAAGGGCATCGGCATTCTCTATGTGCGTCGCGGTACCAGGTTTTCACCATTTCTTATCGGAGGGCATCAGGAGAAAGGACGCCGTGGCGGAACTGAAAATACTCCCGGCATAATCGGTTTGGGTAAGGCTTGCGAACTTGCGGATAAAAATATGCAGAAAGAAAATACGGAAGTAAAGCGTCTGCGGGATAAGTTGGAAAAAGAGCTTTTGGCAAGGATTCCTCAAAGCAGAGTCAATGGCGATACCGTTAACCGTTTACCCAATACAACAAATATCAGTTTTGAATATGTCGAAGGCGAAGCAATACTCTTGTTGATGAATGAACTGGGAATATGCGCATCTTCCGGTTCGGCTTGTACTTCAGGATCATTACAGCCTTCTCACGTTTTACGGGCAATGGGAGTTCCCTTCACCATGGCTCATGGATCGATTCGATTCAGCCTAAGCATTTACAATACCGAAAAGGAAATTGATTTTGTAATCGAAAAGATGCCGGCAATCATTGAAAGACTAAGAGGCATGTCGCCATACTGGAATACTGCGCAGTCTTCTTGCGCAAGTAAGTGATGATTTTGTAAAAAGCTTTGGTAAAAAGGTGAAAAAGGCTATGAAGAGCTCTGAATGGAACAAAGAATGTAAAGAAGAAATTAAAATAACCAGACATGCCAGGACGGAAATTCCGGATATAGTTGATAAACTGGTATCCTCCTGCAATAAGGATGGTTGCTTCGATCATGTCAGCGCGGAACCAATACCCAATAGAGCGGCGGTTGTTGATATTCTGCAGCGAGCAGCTCGCATTCTCTATCCCGGCTATTTCATCAATACACGACTCGATCAAACAAACCTGGAATATTATCTGGGACAGGAAGTAACAGCATTTTTCGAGGTTCTTTCCGAACAAATAATTCTGGCGATAAGGCATGACTGCATTCGTCATAATCAGCCCTGCGTAAAATGCGAGGAGCTCGGTCAAAAGGTAACAATAGAATTTCTACATGGTCTGCCTGAACTAAGAAGGCTCCTGGCCAAAGATATTCGCGCTGCCTATGATGGAGATCCGGCGGCCAAAAGCTACGATGAAATAATATTCAGTTATCCCGGGGTATGGGCAATAATGGCATACCGTATTGCTAATAAACTTCTGTGCAATAACGTGCCTTTGATTCCCCGCATCATTACCGAATATGCGCATAGTCATAGCGGTATAGATATCCATCCGGGAGCCACAATCGGGGAGAGTTTTTTCATCGATCACGGGACAGGCGTAGTCATTGGCGAGACAGCCTCAATAGGAAAACGTGTGCGCATATATCAGGGAGTTACTTTGGGAGCCTTATCTCTATCCAAAGAAGAGTGCCGGCTTTTGAGAAATAAAAAACGTCATCCAACAATTGAAGATGATGTTATCATCTATGCCAACGCTACCATTCTCGGTGGTGAGACCGTAGTCGGCGCGCGTTCGGTTATCGGTGGAAACGTCTGGCTGACCAGTTCCGTTCCGCCGGATGCAGAAGTCTTCGTCAGGAAGCAAGACCTTATATTCAGTGAAAAGAAATTAAATAAGAAGACAGCGAAAAAAAACCGCAATTAATTAATTCGGTAAAATATATTTTTATTTTCTTATGGCAATCGCTTCAATTTCCAGCACCACTCCTTTGGGTAATTCGCTTGCTGCAATGGTCGAACGTGCCGGCGGTTCCTGAGGGAAAAAACCTGCATATACTTCGTTAACAACTTGAAAGTCAGCCATATTTTTCAAAAATATTGTTGTTTTAACAATATGGGACATATCCAGATTAGTTTCTCTGAGTATAGTTTGTATATTCATCAGCGTTTGTCTGGCGGCTTTTTTGATATCGGTAACAATTTCTCCGGTCGCCGGATTAATTGGCAACTGACCGGAAATAAAAATCATGCCTCCGGCTTCCACGGCGGTTGAATACGGTCCGGCAACAGGGAATTTACCGGAAGCGATAATATTTTTCTTCATTTATTCCTCTTGTTCATTTTTCGGTACGCATTTAAACTATTTTTAGCATTCTTTCTATGGAGAGACGCGCTTTTTCCATAATATCCGGTTCAACTGTAATTTCAAAAGATAAATCTTCGAGAGACCAGAGAACTTTTTCCAGTGTGATTTTTTTCATATTCGGACAAACAGCTTTTTCTGTTACCGGATAAAATATTTTATCCGGATTTTCTTTTTTCATTCTGTGAATTATACCGATTTCCGTACCGATAATGAATTCCATATCCGGAGATTTTTTGGCGTATTTGCTCATACCTTCGGTGGAGGCAACAACATCGGCTAGTGACGTCACTGTCGGCCTGCACTCCGGATGAACAATAACCTTAGCATTCGGATGCAGCTTTTTAGCTTCCAGAATATTTTCCGGTAAGATTTTAGCATGAGTCGGGCAGTACCCTTCCCAAATAATAAAATCATGTTTTACTTGCGCCGAAACATATTGCGCCAGATATTGATCGGGAACAAAAATAATTCCCTTATCCTTATGATTGAGCATAATATTTTGCACAATTTTTAGAGCATTAGCTGAAGTGCAGCAATAATCGCATTCGGCTTTTACTGCAGCGGTAGTGTTTACATAGCATACGGTTACAGCATCAGGATGTTTTGCCTGAAGGGGTTTCAATCTTTCGGCATCAATCATATCAGCCATCGGACAGCCGGCATTTTTATCGGGAAGTAAAACAATTTTCTGCGGTGATAATATTTTCGCTGTTTCCGCCATAAAGTGGACGCCGCAAAAAACTATTATTGCGGCATTTGTTCGTGCCGCTTCGATGCTTAATCCCAGTGAGTCGCCGACAAAATCGGCGATATCCTGGATCTCAGGCAGTTGATAGTTATGCGCCAGAATTACAGCGTTTTTTTCTTTTTTCAGTTTTTTCAGTTTTTTTATTTGATCAACAATATTCATTTTATTCTTCGCCTTATTGTTTCACAGAACCTGTTTTGGATTTGTACCCGTGGTTTTGTAGCAATTAAGTCAGAAAATAATATTTGTCAAGAAATAAGGTAAATGCCGGTATCTCATAATAAGTTAATCAAGCAGCATCTGTCTAGGGAAGCTGTAAAACAGGATTTTCTGTCTCATCTTTAACGGCATTATTAGATTCTTCTTTGGGTTTTGTATCAGAGAAAATAAAAAGTTTATCGCCGGATGAAATGCTTTTTGCGCTGGAGATACCGTTCCAGTTCATAATTGCTTTAACAGATACATTAAAACGTTTGGCGATAGAAGACAGGTTTTCTCCTTTTTTGACTGTGTAAACAGATTTTACTTTTTCATTATTCCATTGTTTCAGGAGATTTTCATATCTCCCGGAAAATCCGGAGGCAGCGCCCTTTGGTATAAAAAGATTGTGCTTGCCAATCGTTAAATAATAGTTTTTGACATGAGGATTAAGGTCCTTTATTTCCTTAAAATAAGTATTTGCTGCCTGAGCAATTATATACAGCGGCACAGGCTGATTTACATCTATTTCTACACGATCAAACTGCACGGGTTTGTACAGATCATCTTCATTTAAGTGGAATCCATATTTCTCCGGGTTTGATATAATCAGCTTGGCTGCCAGAATTTTGAATACATATCTTTGAGTTTCCTGATTCAAATAAAGATGATAGTAGTTGTTCACTTTTTGCATCAGCATTTCCGTTCTCAGACCGTCTTCTCCCCTATTGTAAGCGGCTGCGGCAAGTGTCCATGAGCCGAAAAGCGTGTAAAGTTCTTTCAAGAAAGCAATGGCTGCTTGTGTAGAAGTGAATAAGTTGCGGCGTTCGTCCGTATCTTTGTTTATGGTCATGCCATATCTGGAACCGGTACTTTCAATAAACTGCCAGAATCCGGCCGCGCCTTTGCCCGATGTCGCCGATGATTTCAGATGGCTCTCGGCAATAACAATATATTTCAAATCATCAGGGAGGGAACTGTCCTTCAATACTTTTTCAATATGAGGGAAATAACGATTGGCTCGTTTCAGCCACAGAATAACATCATCGCTATTACTTAGCGATACAAGCATTTCTCTCTCCAGCCTTTCTTTTACGTCAGTTTCGTTTAAAGGTACGGGCTCGTTGCAAAAGGCAAGAGGCTCTTTGAATTTAAGCGCTTCCATGAGCCATTGTCCGGTGGATTGCTGCCATCCGGTTTGTGCTTCTGCTGTAATTACAGCGTTGGTTATTATTGTGACAATAAGAATTAATCTGATTAATTGATACAAATATTTCAATGTGGCAACTCCCGTATTAATGATGTTACTTTTACTCCGTTAGAAAGGAAGCCCCTCTATGCGGGCGGGGTAAAGGATGTAGAACAAAAGTGGTTTTTAAAGCTTCACCCAAACTTAGTAAAGTTTACTAAGGGAAGAAGTGTTTGTCAAATCTTTATGTCAGTAAATATTTTTAGATGATAAGGATATTTAATTTAAAAAGGTTTATTCTTGCCAATGTTTTCTGTTGATGTTATAAAAAATAATATGAAGAACGTCATGAAAGACAAACCTGATTTATTATTCTCCCCCAAAGATATTAAGAAAATAAAAAGTTTGGGATTAGATTTAAACATCATAGAAAAACAACTGGCTTTGTACAGGCATGGCTCAACATTTTTAAAATTAAAAAGGCCGTGCAATGTTAAGGATGGGATTTTATCCTTTAAACCTGCGCAAATAAAAAAACTTGTTTCTCTTTATGAGAAAGAATCTGAAAAATATAAGTTGTTAAAATTTGTTCCGGCTTCCGGCGCCGCCAGCCGTATGTTTGCCGGATGGTTTTCAGCTCTGGATGCGGGAGGATTTAGCTCTCCGGCAATCAATAAATCATTTTTGCTTGATCTGAAAAAGTATCCTTTCTATGATTTGATCAAGCAAAATAAACGTGCTTCAAAATTCATTGCACAAAAAAATATCGGCGATTTACTTGATTATATTTTGACAGAACAAGGATTAAATTTCGGCTGGATGCCTAAAGCGTTGATTCCTTTTCATCGGTATCCCGCGGCAGAGATTAGGACAGCTTTGGAAGAACATTTATTTGAAGCTGCCCAATATGTCCGTAGTGCAGGAGATCTATGCCATTTGCATTTTACAATTTCTCAAGAACATAAAAATAATATTACTAAAAAAATAAAGGCTGTGAAGCCGAGGTATGAAAAACTTTGCCGGGTAAAATATGAGATAATGTCATCAGTTCAGTCACCATCGACTAATATGCCGGCAGTTGATGAAAATAATATGCCGTTGCGGGATGCCGCAGGCAATCTGATATTTCGACCGGGCGGACATGGCGCTTTGCTTAAAAATTTACAGAATCTTGATGCTGATTTCATCTTTATAAAGAACATTGATAACGTTGTACCGGAAAATAATTTAAAGAAAATTCTTCCCTATAAAAAAATGTTGGGAGGACTGGCTCTGCAGATTCAGCGGGAAATATTTGCCATTTTGC
>JQOA01000030.1 GCA_000753945.1 Smithella sp. D17
GCATACCGCATGGCAGACTGATGCAGGACGTGCAGAGGTTTATTGCCGATGGACGACTGCGGAAACTGATCGAGAGCTTTCTTAAACAGGATGTTCTGGATGGGTTGGCCAAGTGGACACCGGAGACGGGAACGCCACAAGGCGCGGTTATCAGTCCGTTGCTTGCCAACCTCTACCTTCATCCGGTAGATCAAGCGATGGAGGAAGCGGGATATACCATGATCCGGTATGCCGACGACTGTGCGCCACGAAGGTGCTGGAAGGAGGCTGTAATGGTCTACTGACTTTGCCATGCTGCACGGGAGATGAGGGGAGGCCCCTCGGAGCCGCCATGCAGGTGGAGGCTTCAAACCACCTTAAGCTGCTGAGGACAAAAGCCTTGGTGGTGAGCGTTAAGGAAAAGGTTCCGCAAGACGGAATCAGGTAAGTATCACGGAGACGAACCCAAGTGAACCGCTGACAAAGTGTCGAAAGCGTAGGGATGTCATCAAAACCAGGGGGGAGTCGTTAACCTGGGATAGGCTTGGAGGATACCTGTTTACTGTCCAAGTGGTGGCCGGCATGAAGGCGGCGTGAACGTGATACAGGCTTCTGCGTGGAACGTGGGAACCTACGATGCCGATGCAAAGGGAGAAATCCAAGTGGAGGACCCACAAGGATGAGAGTACCGATGCGGCGTATAGGGACGGAACAGCCCGTAATAGTGATGAAGTCCTGGAAATCGGGATGGAGCGAAGGGGCTGTGTTATTCAGTTTTGGAAGGTGGACAACCAGAGATGGGAGGAACCAGTGGACAAAACAAAGTCGTTTGAGATTTCCAAAAATGTTGTCATGGAAGCGTACAAACGTGTAAAAGCAAACAAAGGAGCAGCGGGAATTGATGACGAGACGATCACGGTTTTTGAGGAGAATCTGAAAGATAATCTTTACAAAATATGGAATCGAATGTCATCGGGAAGTTATTTCCCCCCTCCGGTCAAAGCGGTAGAAATACCGAAGAAGAACGGAGGAAAGAGGATTCTCGGAGTTCCAACGGTAGCTGATCGCATTGCGCAGATGGTTGTAAAGATGTATTTTGAGCCAAAGGTGGAACCATGTTTTCACCAGGACTCTTATGGTTACAGACCCGGAAAGTCGGCAATCGACGCCATAGTCGTCACTCGTCAGAGATGCTGGCGGTACGCTTGGGTGCTTGAATTTGATATAAAGGGCCTGTTCGACAACATCGACCATGAACTGCTGATGCGCGCTGTAAAGGCGCACACCGACTGCAAATGGGTGTTACTCTACATTGAGCGGTGGCTAAAAGCGCCGTTTCAGATGGGAGATGGTGAGATAGTAGAGCGCAAGGCGGGCACGCCTCAGGGAGGCGTCATAAGTCCCGTACTGGCGAATCTGTTTCTCCATTATGTTTTTGATAAGTGGATGGAGAGGAAACATTCTCAAAATCCATGGGCGCGATATGCAGACGATGGAATCGCTCACTGTCGAACCCGCAGGGAGGCAGAAGATCTGCTAGAGCAAATGCAAAGTCGTTTTCTGGAATGTGGCCTTGAGCTGCATCCGGACAAAACGCACATAGTTTATTGCAAAGATGATGATCGGCGTGAAGACTGCCCGGAGGTGAAGTTTGACTTTCTGGGGTATACATTCCGACCACGCCAGTCTAAGAATCGCTTTGGCAAGTTCTTCATAAACTTCACGCCCGGGGTTAGCAACAAGGCCTGCAAGGCCATGAGGCAAACTATTCGACAATGGCGCTTGCAACTAAAACCGGATAAAACGCTGGAAGATATTTCTCGCATGTTTAATCCTGTGCTGCGAGGGTGGATCAACTACTACGGGCGCTTTTACAAGTCGGCACTGTATCCAGTGCTGCGCCATATGAATCGAGCATTAATATGCTGGGCACAGAGGAAATACAAGAAGCTTAGTTGCCATCAGCGAAGGGCGGAACACTGGCTGGGGAGCATAGCAAAAAGCGAACCTCGACTATTCGCCCATTGGCAGATGGGGATTTTGCCATCGACTGGATAATGGGAGCCGGATGAGCTGAGAGGTTCAAGTCCGGTTCTGAGAGGGGCTGGGGGTGCAACTCCCCCGGTCTACTCACCTTGTCATTATGTGCAAAGACGAAGCGGAGGCAAAACAGGCGTGGCACACGGTCGGTCAACTGGTTACGGAAAGAGGACTGGT
>JQOA01000031.1:0-5470 GCA_000753945.1 Smithella sp. D17
CCAGGAGCCTTTTTTGTTATTGGGCTTCCCGGGAACTGGGCATTGCGCATACCGAATTAGCGAGGCGTCTGGAAATCAGCTTGCCGGCAATAAGCTATGCGGTAGAGCGAGGAGAACGAATTGCGAAAGAGAAGCCATATCGGCTCTTTGATGAGTAACTTAATTTCTTAAGGGCGTCCCATACGCCCGCCATACGCCCGCCCATACGCCCGCCCGAGTTGAGCAGTGCCCCGGAGGGGCATCTGTTCGAACTCCTGGTTCTCCCCGTAGCGGAGCGGAGGGAGAATCAGGAGTGAGCTGCGCAACTCGCGCGTTCCCCCCGAAGCGCGCAGCGCTTCGGGAACGAAAAAATCACCCGGAGCGTAGCGATCGGGTGGATTGATCTTGTTGGAATTAAGATTCAAATTCATTTTTTGAAACACCAGATTGACGAATGATGGATTGTAGTGTCCCGATTCGGAGTTCAGAATGATTAGGAACTGGTACGGTGATCGTTGTGCCAGGAAGATGTTTTTGCATGACAATGTGGCTGCCCCGTTGGCGCACTTCTACAAATCCATGCTGGGAAAGGATGCTGCATACTTGCTTTCCAGAAAGAACGCGAAGTTTACCCAACGGCAACCTCCACCTGTGTTACATATACTTCGGCATGTAATCTTGTTTTAATTTCCGCCGGTGAGGCTGCTTCAAAAAAAAGCTCTAGAGCTTCCCGAAGATTTACACGGGCTTCCTCGATAGTATTGCCTTGACTGGCAATATCGAGTTCCGGACAAAGCGAAACATAACCGTTACCTTCGCGCTCTATAATCGCGGTGAGTTGTTTTTGCATTTTATTTCCCCATAATTAAGATTTCATTCATTTGTCTCACGCACAATGGCCTGGGTTGCACGTGTAAACCATGTGTCTTTTGTTGAACCGGTGGTTTTAGGTCCCACTACTGATGATACTGATACTCCACCGACCGGCCTCCAACCTTCATTTAGATACACACTTACCATATTTTCAAGTTTCTCAAAAGCATTGTTATTTTGGTTATTTTCTTCACCAATAGCCGTGATGATCTTGTAATTCAGCTTGGATGACATATCATTTCCTCACTTATATTTTATTCCAACGACGGAGCTAAGCGTTGGCACGGGTTGCGGGGGACGCGAAGCGTCACATGCAATCCGTGCCAACGCTTGAGCGACAGGTTGCGCCGCGCGAATCAGCAAGCAGGCAACTATTAGGCGTGAGCCCGGAACTTCCACAATTCAACTTACATCATCCGCAACCTGTTGGTCAAGCGTTAGCTTAGCTCCGTCGTTGCCGTCGCGCGCAGCGCGGCGGCAACGCCCGGCTGAGCCGAGCCTGTTACAGGCTTCTGCTCCAGCCGATTGTTCCCGAGCGCGAGTCAGCGCGCGAGGGAATAATCGCGCTCGGCTCAGCCGGGCGTTCCCGAAGCGCGCAGCGCTTCGGGAACCCTCGGCATAAGGCGCGGCGGCTTTTTGCCGTCGCTCTTAATGCCGTTGATATGATTTACTTTTTGGCTTTCCGTGATTTCCAAGGTTTAAAAATAGAAATAAATATTGTGATCATCAGCACCAAGACCTGTATAGTACCAAAAATCAAGTTCATATTTTCATTGTATAGATATTCCGAGTTACTCAATGATGACATGCCAAACTTTCCAGAAATTTCCATCATTGTTGTTTCCCAGGGACCAAGAAAAAAGGTACCAAATAAAATTGCAACAATAGTGACAATCCACTTGAATATCATCCAGGTATGTTTGAAAAATCCCCAATTGCTGAATGAGGAGTAAATTAATCCTGTAATTAGGCAGCCGAATGCACCTGGAATTACAACAACTACCATATCAACATGATGAATACTTTTGTTTATTCCATATAGAACATTTCCATCTGCCACCCCATTTTTTAAAAAATAGAGCAATATTAAAGAAACAGCCCCACCTATCCAGCAAGAAACTGCAATCAAATGAAATCCTTTGAGCCATTTAAGACCTTTAGCTTTTAATTTTGGCATATTGTCCCCAAATATATTTAGATATATCGACGGAGCTAAGCGTTGGCACGGGTTGCGGGGGACGCGAAGCGTCACATGCAACCCGTGCCAACGCTTGAGCGACAGGTTGCGCCGCGCGAATCAGCAAGCAGGCAACTATTAGGCGTGAGCCCGGAACTTCCACAATTCAACTTACATCATCCGCAACCTGTTGGTCAAGCGTTAGCTTAGCTCCGTCGTTGCCGTCGCGCGCAGCGCGGCGGCAACGTTCGCCATAACCGGCGTGCAAAAGCAGAGCGAAGCGGCGCTTTTGCACGCCCGAGTTGATGGCGTTGTTAGGCGCTACCGGTGATATGTTCACTGTGAACTTGAAGCTGGGGAAGGGGCAAACAACCCCACGAGGGCGCCGACTGCGGCTGACCCGAGCGACACGAGCACCTCGGGCGCATCTATTCCAAAGGCAGCCAGTCCAAGGGAGCCGGTTGCTGCAAGGATGGCCAGTGCGCCAAGTACACCGACGGCCACCCTGTAGAGTACCGGATCATTAGTCTTTTCGTATTTTACAGCGACTTGCCGAGTAACTTCATTTATAACACCCATAGGGTCGGGATCGCTTCTTAGCCTATCGCGTAGCGCACTATCGTTCTCGAAGACTTTGGCGACTTCGAGTGCAGAGCTGAATGGATTTTTCGTCGGCATGATTCTTCTCCCAAAGTTAAAAAGGGCCTAACGTTCAAATTGAGGGGCGCGACGCTTTTGGCGCGTCCCGCTCGAATGCAGTGTTAGGCAGATGCTTTCTCTCCCTCGATATGGCTGACGAACTTGTCAACTGTAATTCGCCCGCCGTAATGGTGAATGACGTCTTCCAAGACATGTTTTCTTTGATCTGGCGTAAAAGCCGCACAAGCATCTTCCAGGACGACTACGTTGTAGCCTAGATCGTGGCCGTGACGCAGGGTCGATTCAACACATACATGTAGGGCAAAGCCAGCTAAGTAGACGGTGTCAATGCGCTGATTTCGGAGATAAGCGTCAAGGTTCGATCCGGCGAAACCACTCCCGCCTATCCGACCCTGAACCACAAATTCATTGTTTTTGGGAATAAATGGTTCGACAAATTGGCTCCCTTTGCCATCGGCTGGAAATGTTCCTACGCGCGGAATCACCGCCCGTAACCCATAAAGCCCTTGCCCCAGTTCTGGGTAGCCTTTTTGAAATCTAAGTCCGCAATGCACTACTGGCATCCCATGCTGACGTGCGACCCCCAAAGCATGTATTGCCCCCTCAATCGCAGATTCGAATTGCTCTCTGTCTTGCATAAGGTGACGGATCTTTCCGTCCTCACCTAGCCATTCCCTCTGAAACTCAATAAGAATTAACGCACTGCTTCTGACTGCCATAGCTTGCTCCTCTGAGTTTGTTGTCGCCTAACGACGGAGCTAAGCGTTGGCACGGGTTGCGGGGGACGCGAAGCGTCACATGCAACCCGTGCCAACGCTTGAGCGACAGGTTGCGCCGCGCGAATCAGCAAGCAGGCAACTATTAGGCGTGAGCCCGGAACTTCCACAATTCAACTTACATCATCCGCAACCTGTTGGTCAAGCGTTAGCTTAGCTCCGTCGTTGCCGTCGCGCGCAGCGCGGCGGCAACTATTAATATACCTGCCGAGGATTTTCCGAAATTTGTTGCAATCCTACTTCACTTAAGGCAAAATGAAAAGAAAAAACGTTATTAAATCAGATATAATAAATTTGGGCGCCGGGCATTTGCTGTTTATTATTGTGATATGCCCGGGTGGGTATATTATGGAAAATCTGTTCAATGTGAAGAAATCCGACATTCTTCCGGAGTTTCAAGCCTTTCTTTTAGAGAAGAAATTGACGCCGGAAAAGAATGTCTTGTTTTATGCTTTATGGGTAAGTAAATATTTCTCCTATGCCCGTAAAAAGCAAATAAACTCAGATATATATCAGGAAAATGCTGTCATCGAGTTTATCGAATCCCTGAAATCAGATCCCAATATGTCCGACTGGCAAATTCGTCAGGCACAGGACTCAATCAGTCTCTATTATTTTCATTACCGCGGCTTCAAACCTGGTAATTTATCAACGGTAAAATCTACTGACTTTACACCTGAACTGCTTAAGGAAACTCAGCGGCTGATCCGCCTGAAACATTATTCCTACAGCACGGAGAAAACTTACCTGCAATGGATCAAGCGATTTCTTGAGTACGTTAAACAAACCGGGGAAAAAGAAACATCGGCGGCGCTCGAATCGGCTGATTGTAAAAATTTTCTCAGTCATTTGGCGTTAAAAGAAAACGTTTCCGCTTCAACTCAGAATCAAGCGTTCAATGCCATTCTTTTTCTTTTTCGGAATGTGCTTTGCAAAGATATCGGAGACCTCGCCGATACTGTCCGCGCAAAACGCGGGCAGAAGCTGCCGGTTGTCTTTTCTGTGGAAGAGGTCAAAAGATTATTGGACGGCCTGAATGCCAGGGATTTGCTGATCGCTGGGTTGCTCTATGGTTCAGGCCTGAGATTGATGGAACTCGCCCGCCTGAGAGTGAAGGATGTTGATATGGATTTGAATACCTTAACCGTGCGCAGCGGCAAAGGCGATAAAGACAGAACTACCATTCTGCCGTCGACGATTAAGAATCAGTTAAAGAATCATTTAATCGAAGTTAAAAAACTGCATGAAAGTGATCTTTCCCGCGGACACGGTGAAGTTCATCTTCCTGATGCCCTGAACAGAAAATATCCCAACGCCGGTAAGGAATGGGCATGGCAGTATGTCTTCCCGGCCAACAATCTCTCTGTTGATCCGCGCAGTGGCAAAGTGCGCCGCCATCATGTCGGAGACTCCGCAATCCAGGAGATGATCAAGAAAGCAATCAAAAAAGCCGCTATCCCGAAACACGGGTCGGTGCATTCGTTACGTCATAGTTTTGCTACACATTTACTGATGAATGGCGTAAATATCCGTGAAGTTCAGGAGCTTCTCGGACATAAAAATGTCGAGACAACGATGATTTATACCCATGTGATGAGAGATATGGCGCACGCGCCGAAAAGCCCGCTGGATGCTCTGTTTTCCGGCAATAAGGCTTGAAAGTCAAACCGGCTGGTTTTAAGTTTTAAGGATAAAGGGGACAGATTTATTTATTGTTTTTAAATCCGTATATGTTACTTATATCCCATGCCAAGATCATCCCGTATAATTATTGCCGATTGCCCGCATCATATAATTCAGCGGGGCCACAACAAGCAAACCATCTTTGCAGCAGATCAAGATTACCAAAATAAAAAATAAATCTGTCCCCTTTTCGTCTCAGTGGCGGCACCTATTTTGGCAATTGTCAATGGATTTGCTGCCTGGCAGAATCGCAAGCGCTCACGCGCATAAGAGGATGGAAAAACGACTAGTGTCATGTCAACGATACTCTGTCATTTCGAAG
>JQOA01000031.1:5501-10203 GCA_000753945.1 Smithella sp. D17
CGGTCGAAATGACATTTCTGGATTGACACGACACTAGAGTAATACTTGAAAAAGTTTTTTTATGGTGCCGAAGACTGGACTTGAACCAGCACGGATTTTGTCCACCACCCCCTCAAGATGGCGTGTCTACCAATTCCACCACTTCGGCATCAAAAAAAATATTTCACTCCACGCAGTTAATTCTAATGTTTTTAAACTTTTATCATATCCGGTCGTGGGATTGTCAATATGAAAAGCTCTTTTGTCTACTTACTGACCGGTGCCACGGGGGGCATCGATGGTTGTGTTGGTACATTTGGGCTTACCGGCGGAAGTTTTTGCTCTGTAACAGGGACTTTGGTTTGTTCCAATAACGAAGAAGAACTTCTGTGGCTTGCCGTATAGGTAAGTAGCAAAGATGTAAGCATGAAAAGCACGGCTATACCTGCTGTCATCTTTCCCAAAAAGGTACCAGCTCCTGAAGAGCCAAAAACCGTTTGGCTGGAACCGCCAAACGCCGCGCCCATATCGGCACCCTTGCCTGCCTGTAAAAGCACAATGAGAATCAAAGTAAGGGAAGCTGCAATATGTAAAATAACCAATAAAGTATACATAAAATTTTCTCTTATCTAAAATTTATTATTGTTAAATTTAATCTTAATCCAGGCTCTCGAGGCCAACCGCTACTTGTGCTCCAACAATAATTTTTGTTTTTATATTATCCGCTTGAAGCGGTTGGACAATACCAAAACGCTATAAGCTAGTCAACTTTTTTCTTTTTGTAATTATTATCAATACTTCAGCTTGCGGAGGGATGTTATTGTTTGTTCTATGCCGGAGTAAACATCGCCATACCAGGGACCAAATGTTGTCAAATCGTAATCGCCCAGAAAAAGACTTTCTTCGTCCGGGAAGAAAAAAGAAAGATGTCCCGGTGTATGACCGGGCGTGGCAACCAACTTAACCTTGAGAGAACCCAGATCAAGCGGCGGGAAATCACGCTGAGAAATTCGCAAAGTACAATTGTCAAAAAGATTTAAAAATCCCATATGATCTTCATGCCAGTGCGATAACCAGACCTGATCAACGCCATCCTTTTGTTTTAGATCAGTAAGTTTTTGCAGGCTGCAGGAAGGATCAATGATTACTCTGACATCTTTGCCTTCCAGATATACGGAATGATTAAAAGGATATTTGCCGCCATTATCGCCACGGATAAACCGAATCCGACCAAATTGAACATCCATGATTAATTCATCTTCCTCTAAGATTATCTATCTTGACTTATACTGAAATTAACGAAGAAAGTCCAATTAGGTCATTGATAACTAAGTGCGAGTGTGACGATGTTCACAGAACTGAAGATTAAATCAATAAAAAAGGCAGAGCCATTTCTGATCCTGCCTTTCATTAACAAATCAAGAAAATGACTTAATCAGATTAAATCACATACCATCAACAATTGCCTTCCTTTTTTGTTCGTATTCTTTATTAGTTAAAAGACCTTCATCTTTTAATTTTTTTAACTCTCGCAATTTCTCAGCATATTCCGAAGAATCGGAACTTTTTGCTTTAGTTTCCGAATTGGTTTGAGTAGAGATAGCTGGTTTTGTTATTTCGGCAGAACCTGAAGAGTTAGATTTTTTAACTTCAGTCCATCCAGTATCTGATTTTTGATCTAAGGTTATATGTTTTAAATCATATGAACATGCAAAAATGCACAATCCTAAAAATATAATCAATGGAATAGTATATTTTTTAATCATTTTTTAAAATCCTCTTTTAGAATTATTTATTCTTTTCTAACAATAAAAATCGTATCTCTTTAACTATTTCAGGTAAGCTTTTTTGTGTTACTTCAAAAAAATTATTTTCCATAATCCCATCTGTCCATATTATTGCTGTCGATTTATTATAAGTCACAAATTTTCTAATATAATATGAATACTTATGGGGTAATTCTACTTGAGCTTCAATTTTAGATATTCCTACAAGGGAGGCACTCCAAAAACCAACCCATGGCTCAAGAAACAATTGTTCTATCTTTAGAGTAATTTGAATATTATTCTGACCGTTTTCAACATTAAATCCGGCCATCTTAAGTTGTTGGTCAAATCCTTTCTTTATCCATTCATCCACGTTTTCAGATAAATAAATTTTTGCAGTTTCCTGACCATAGCCATTTTTCTTAACCGCCACAAGCTTTGGTTCTGTTGGAATTTCAGGTTCATAACTAACTTTTGTAGAAACAGAATATTTTCCGACATCATCATATTTTTGTGAAACAGGCGTATATTGTTTCTCAATTTGGTAATTGTTTAAAGCGCAACCTGAAAATAATAGCGTTACTGCAATGAGTAAAAAAATTTTTATTTTAGTCATTATTTTTATTTCCTTTGTATGAATTGGTGAAAACTATATGTAATCGTCTTTGAACAAGACATAAGCTTTATTCGTACATATGAAAAACAATTTTGTATGTCAAGGAATAACTACAGTAATATATACGGTGCGGCTTGAAATCTTGCATTTTCGTTACGGTTGACAATTTGTTTGTTACAGGAAGTTATCGATTGTTTTGACTCTCACTGTAAAGTAAATATCTGTTCAAAACACCTCACCGGCTCAACGTAACATTAATTCGATCACAATATCTGTTTACAGGACACTGACTGCAAAGGGGAGAAACTGGTTTGCATGTCTTGCGGCCAAAGGCAACCATGACGGTGTTATAAATAATCCAGTGACGGCGGGGCAGTTTTTTGCGCAGAGCAAATTCGGTTTCATCGGGAGATTTTGTTTTGACATAGCCCAGACGGTTGGAAATTCTGTGCACATGCGTATCAACGCAAATTGCATCTTTGCCGTAAGCAAGAGAGACAACCAGATTGGCGGTTTTGCGGCCGACGCCTTTAATGGTCAGCAAGTCATCGATATTATCCGGCACTTTGGAGCCAAAACGCTCGATTAATTCCCGGCAGGTGTGATGAATGTTGCTTGCCTTCACACGGTAAAAACCCACCGGATAAATTGTCTTAGCGATCTTATCCAGGGGCACTTTCAGCATTTCTTCCGGAGAGGATGCCAACTCAAAGAGCCTGTATGTCGCCACCTCTGTGACTTCATCTTTTGTCCGCAGACTAAGAAGTGTCGAAATGAGAATTACAAAAGGGTCGCGCTGATCTTCCGCCAGATGAGAAACAATCGGCATTGTTCCCACCGCCAGTTCCTTTTTCATAATTTTGATGACGATATTGATTTGATTATCTTGTATCAACTAACCATTCCCTGTTATTTTAAATCATTATTTTTAAATATGTCATACCGGCGCAGGCCGGTATCCAGTATTGTTTATTATTTCCTGGATTCCGGGTCAAGCCCGGAATGACAACCAAATGAGCTTTACAATGATTCGAATCCTAGAAGTTAAACGCCGGTTCGTTGATGATTGATTTAATAAGCGTCTCCGTGGCCTTTTCCTGTCGTGGTTTACCGCTGACAGCCAGCCATACGCTTCCTTCGGCGCCACTTACGCCGCCTGCCGCAACCAAAGAAGCTGAAGCGCCTGTAAGCAACTCGATTGCGTCAAGCTCGGTAAATATTTCTCCCGGCACAGGCAAAAACCTTGGGCCTTGAACTCCGGGAATATTCATTGTAGCAGCCAGATCATCAAGATTTTCATAAACGCGCTTTTCTAATCCCACCGGTACAATTAGTTTGACGCGTCTTCCCACAATTGCGGGAAGAGAAGCACCGATGGTTCCGGCATTCGGGGCGCCGATCAGAATTGCCGCTCTTCTTTGGATTAAATTAACGGCATTGGCTCCCTTCAGGATGACGTCTCCTTCACGCAGCTCATCCACTACATCAAATATGGTTTTACCCTTCTGATACACTCCTTTTATTATTACAACGTCACCCGGAAATTTACTTTCGTCATAACTTCTTCCTGTCGATGTTGTCGGGCGATTTGGCGGCAAAATTATTCCGCGGTAAAAATGATTCCGGTGGAATGCCTTGGCCTGACCAAGCTCTTTGAGAATTTCTTCCGCCACATAGCCGTTGGTTGTTCCGGCAACAATGACAATGGTTCCTTTTTTCAGCGCTTTTATAACGGCGGCATGTTTGACGATTGCTTTTCCAATCAAACGTTTTCCCGCCGCCGGAGTGATAACAAATTGCTTCATGAATAATTCTCCTTATTCCCGCTAATATTCGATTTCTATTTTAACTGCTTTTGTTTCTTTGCCGGCGGAAGATAATTTTCAGACGTTATGACGCTTTTGCCTGTTTTTGATTCCAATTCCAGTCGGGCCTTCTTCGCAATCTTCCCGCCTTTCTTTCCGGCTTCGGCATTTTCGGGCATCCCTGTGGCATTGAAGCTCTCAGCTATCTGCCTGGTGGAAAGTTCTGCAAGCGCCGTAAAAATCAGTTCCGCTTCGTTCATGTGGTCACGCAAGTTCTGCGTTTTGAGGCCTTTCATATCTTTATGCTTTTTGACTGAAACGCCGCTCCATTCCTGATGAATGATATTGGTGAGAATAGCATATTCATCTTCTTTGGTTATTTCGTGGTCTTTCCAGTAATCGGTGAGTTTGTTGCGGGTTTCCTGCCCCATCATCCGCTGTTGAATCCATTTTTCACTTCTGCCGCGCTCACGCCAGTATTCACGGGCGCGGTCAAGTGAGCGCGCAGGGTCGCTCATATCCTGTAATCGTTCGTA
>JQOA01000032.1 GCA_000753945.1 Smithella sp. D17
AGCAACATTTTTCCCGATGGTTTTAATAACATCGCTTGCCTGCGTTTTTGATACTTCCAAAAGCGGCTCATCATACGGAATAATAAAATCTACGTCTTTAATGTGAATGAAGCCGTCGCCATGAATTCTGGGCATGTTGGGATTTATCTGCGCGATAACAATTTTTGCTTTTTCTGTGGCGGCTTTTACTACATCGACACTTACCCCGAGGCTTAAGTAGTGATGTTCATCCGGCATTGAGGTTTGTATCAGCGCTACATCGATTCGGACAGCACCGCTGGCTAACAGGGCGGGAAGTTGTGAAAGTGAAATAGGCGTGTAGTCCGCCATTCCCGCGTTAATGGAATCACGCGTACTGTTGCCAACGAAAAAGGAATTATGGCGAAAATTCGCTTTGTACTTGGCACCGGCGTACGGAGCGAGACCCAGCGAATAAATATGGATAATTTCAGCGTCGAAAAAAGCTTTGGGATTTGATTCCACATAACGTATCAAAGCCTGAACGAGGTACTGAGGCTCGCCGCAACCGGAGGCAACAAAGATGTGATCTCCGCGACGAATGTGTCTGAATATTTCATTTTCCGAAGCGAATTTTTCCGGATATGCTTTTTTGAAGCCATCAAGGTATTCTAAAAAAATTTCCGGTTTCATAATAGACCCCAATGAGGATTATTTTTCCATCTGAAGTTTTTTAATATCTACAACGTTGCTGATAACTTCTGGTTTAGCTGAACGTTTCGACTTTGAAATGTCTGCCTGGTTGAGCGATGGTTCCTGAAAAAAATCTTCAACAAGAGTCAGAAATTCGGCAAGTAATTTGCGGCTGACCACAAAAATATGCCCGATGTTTTTCTCAATCGTTCGATTGAGACCGGCGCTGGTGAGTTTTACATTCCCTTCGGCCACTTGTCCCCATGTTTCGCCGGCAACGCAGGAACCGGCCGGCGCTATGGGATCCCTGGAGCCTTTGTAATCGAATATTCTGACTCCGGCTTTTTTCAGTATGGACATGTTAACCGGCTTGCCGTCGAATTTAGGATTGCCGGAAGGAAGACAAAATTTTTCTTCATAAATTTGATTGCCGATAAATATGTTCTTTATCCATTGAATGTGAGCGGATACGGGGAATTTGGTTCCGTGTGTCAGCCAGTAAAGAAAGGGCGCCGCGTCGGTAATCGATTCTTTTATTTCCGCGCGTCCGTAAAATCCTAAAACAACTGTATACTGCACGCCGGGTTGTATTTCATTCATGCCCGCTTCGATAACCTGCGGCGGAATATTGACTGCGCCGAATAGTTCTTTCATCAGATAGGGATCGTAATCGCGGCGGATGAGTGAACGGATCGGATTGTGTCCGCTGTCTTCATCATCAAATTTCATCGGTGAAGCCATCAGGGCTATTTTCTTTATATCCATCGGCAGGCCTGCGGCTAAAAGTTCTTCCGCCCGTCTGGCCAGATAAGGAAGAATAAGAGTG
>JQOA01000033.1 GCA_000753945.1 Smithella sp. D17
GATATTATTTGTTTTGCCGGGAAAGTTTTATTTCGTATCTTTAACCGCAACACTTACAACAGTGCAATGCGTACAGTGTTGCTTGATCAAATATACTTTACTTCAGTACAAATATTACCAATTTTTCTAATAGTATCAATCATTATTGGATCACTGCTTATAGGTGTTATTTTTCTCCAACTAAAGCAATTAGGGCTCACGCAATATTTTGGCCATCTTTTAATGGGTTTCATTGTTACCGAATTTTCTCCATTTATAACGGTACTGTTGATAACTTTACGTTCCTGTTCCGCCATCAACACGGAAATGGCTGTGATGAAAGTCAATAAAGAAATGAACGCATTGGAAGCATTCCATATAGATGTAATCAATTACCTTCTGGTGCCCAGAGTAATTAATGGAGTGATATCAATAGTTTTGTTGAGTACTTTATTTTCTGTAGTTTTGCTGGGCAGTGGTGTTTTGTTTTCAAGGTTAATTTTTGGTATGAGTATGGATGCGTATGCAAACATTTTATTAAATTCGGCAAATTTTTCTGATATAGTAATAGCCTTGCTGAAGAGTATTGTTTTTGGTTTTTTTATCATTTTAATTCCGATTCGTTTTGGTTTGCAGGCTTCGCACGAGCTCACCAGTATTCCTATCGTTGTTTCTCGTGGCATGGTCAATGTCTTTGCGGCCATTCTGACTATTGAGGTGTTGTCATTAATCATAAAGTTATTTTAAATTTTTTTGCCAATGAAAAAGATCTGGATCAAGGCCTGCAAGCGTTTATGGAGAATAATTTGCGGCAGGCGGCGCCTGTTTCCGTTGACGTACCTCTGCTTTCCAATCAAAATGTTTTAATGAATATAGCTTTAATCAAGCAGTATCATGAGAACATGCCCATGTCCAAAGCAGAGCCGATTGTCTTGAGCGCATTGCGGAAACTTGATTTGGAACGTATAGCCTATAAGAGAAATCCTGATTTGAATAATGAAGAACGTTTTTTTGCAATGCTGCTGAGGGCTTCCATGGTTCAAAACGCTTTGGTGATTATTGATCGACCGTTTAAAATTATCCCGCATCTGCAAAACATTGATTACATTTTTCAGGCGCTAAAAAATATTGAAGATTTTTATTTAAGCTGTCATATATATGATTATGAATGGATGAGAGAAAAATATGAGGCATTATCAGGTGAAAAGAGAAATTAAAGTTGGTTTGTTTATCGTTTGCACGGCAATTATAATTTGTCTGGCTCTTCTTTATCTGGCCAAGGAAAAAGGGTTTTTTGAAATAAATCATACCTTTACACTTGCATCACGGTCCGGTGACGGATTTGCCGAAGGCATGCCGGTTGAATTTTCCGGATTTACCATCGGTAAGGTTTATAAACTGGAGCTCAACAATAAAGGCATTGTTCTCATTAAAATAAAAATTCCTCAAAAACATGTAAAATGGATCAGAGCGGATAGTACTTTTACACTTTATCGCTCGTTGATCGGCACTGCGCGCATTGTTGTAACAACTGACAATTTAAACAGTGCGCCGTTGCCGGACTATAAAGTGCCGGAAGTGCGAATAGTCAATGACATTAAGGACTCAATTGAAAAGGTGCAGCCCTTGCTGGAAAAGCTTACTCAGATTGCAGACAATCTGGAACGTATGACCGGTAAATTGGATGTTATGGCGGGGAGAGCGGATGTGCAGATATTCGGTAACGCGGGCACAATGCCACAGTTAAATAATATGCTGAAGGATGTTAATGGAAAACTGGTAAAAATGAATCCGACGGTGGATAACATAAATAAAATGACCACAGAAGGTTCGGAAGGATTAAAAGACCTTGGTTTACTGCTCTCGAATTTAAACGATACGCTCAAAGCCGTTGAAGATATGGCAAGAGGAGTTGATTCGATCATTTCCACGAAAAAAGAACCGGAGATCAAATTGCCATGAGAAAATATTTAATCCTTATATTGCTGGTATTTATTTGCGCTTGCGGATCGACACAACAGCTGCCTGATCTAAAAGATACGGCTTTCCGAAACTTCGAAAGTTATAAAACTAATTTTTTAAATGGCAGAGAGGGTGTTTCGGAGCCTCATTTTAATAAAGCAAAACAAGCCTTGTCCGACGGTAACGATTTGTATCTTTTAGCCAAAATTTACTTAACCAAATATGCTCTACACACGGCGGTGTTGGAAGATTTTGACAACAGCGAATTTGTTCGTATTAATCAACTCCAGCCCAGTGAATCCAATTTTGCTTACTATAATTTTTTAAACGGAAACTTTGCGGCGGCAGAAGATAATCTTCTTCCTTCCAACTATAGAGGTTTTATCAAGGCCGCCCGAGACAAAGATCTGGCAAAAGCTGTTGGAGAAATTAAATCCATTAGTGATCCCCTCTCCCGTTTGATTGCCAGCGGAATCTTGGTAAAGTATATGTCTTATGATGAAAAAATTTTACAATCAGCCATCAATACTTCCGCCGGGAACGGATGGAGGCGGCCGCTTTGGGCGTATTTAACCAAACTGCACAAATATTATCTGGATAGCGGTGAAACAGTCAAGGCCAAGAGCACCAAAGAGCGGCTGGATTTGTTGAAAAAGTAGCCCTGTTGTTCCAGCAATCCAAGAAATCCTTCTCGCTATTTCTGTGCAGACGGGAACATAGAAAACTCTGTTATACTGGCTAAATAAATCGGTACAATTATGTTCCGTCCCTTTTCAAGCTGCACAAATATGGGCTCTTCCGCCTTTTTGTAAATTTTATAACTACTTGTATTTAATAGCTAATATATTATGGCAGGATAATTGCTATTATGCCATCCCATTATATAGATGGGAGGAATACAATGGTTGCGCAAATCAGTGCGGGTGATACTGCCTGGATATTAGTGTGTTGTTCTCTTGTTCTTTTGATGACGCCAGCCCTGGCGTTTTTTTATGGCGGTATGGTGCGGAGGAAAAATGTGCTCTCCACTTTAACTATGAGCTATATCTTCATGTCCCTGATCGGAGTGCAGTGGGTGCTCTATGGATATTCTCTGGCTTTTGGTTCGGACATCGGTGGATTGATCGGTGGATTGAATTTCCTGGGTTTTCAGGGAGTCGGCGCCGAGCCGAACACCGCCTACGCTAAAACCATTCCTCATGAACTTTTCGCCTCCTTTCAGATGATGTTTGCTGTCATTACGCCTGCGTTGATTACAGGTGCTTTCGTGGAGCGGGTCAAATTCAAGAGTTTTCTGCTTTTCAGTCTTCTCTGGGCGACGCTGGTATATGATCCTCTTTGCCACTGGGTCTGGGGACAAGGTGGCTGGCTGAAGGAAATGGGCGTTCTCGATTTTGCCGGCGGAACGGTTGTGCATATTGCCGCCGGATTTTCCGCATTAGCGTTTGCTTTGGTTATCGGTCCGCGCAAAGGCTACAGTAATGTTCCGATGGAACCGAACAATATTCCGCTAACAGTTTTGGGAACTGGATTGCTGTGGGTCGGCTGGTTCGGCTTTAACGCAGGCAGCGCTCTCGGGGCAAATGGTGTGGCGGTAAATGCTTTAGTGACGACCAACACCTCGGCGGCAACCGCCGGTCTGGTCTGGATGCTGCTCTCCTGGTTGGACGGCAGACCCAGCACTCTGGGGATCGCCACAGGAATGGTTGTCGGCCTGGCGGCGGTGACACCGGCTTGCGGTTATATTACACCTTTGGCTGCTATGATTATCGGGGCCGTAGCCGCGCCTCTTTCTTATTATACTATGCGTTTCCGGGATCGATGCAAACTGGACGAATCGCTTGATGTCTGGGCTTGTCACGGCATGGCCAGCACCTGGGGCACCATTGCCACGGGTTTATTCGCTACAGTAGCCGTTAACGCCGATGGAGCCAACGGGTTATTTTTTGGTAATCCCAGCCAGCTTGCTATTCAGATCATTGCTGTCATCGTCACCATCGCTTTTTCCTTCGGTATGACCTATGTGCTGGCTAAGGCACTGAACATGAGCATCGGATTGCGGGTAAGTCCAGTGGAAGAAGAAGTGGGGCTGGATATCAGTTCCCATGGAGAAAGATCATACTCATAGAGAACATAACAATTACAGCTTTTATACATTGGAGATTTTGCCATGCTGAAAAAAATCGAAGCAATTATTCGCGAAGATAAAGTAAACGATGTCCGGGAAGCCCTCAACGAAATTGGAATTGTAGGCATGAATATGTTTGAGGTACAGGGTCATGGCCGCCAGGGAGGGATTCAACTGGTCGGACGCGCCGGAACTTATCAGGTCAACATGCTTCCCAAGATACAAATCAATATAGTTTTGAACAAACGCAACCTTGACGCTGCGATTGAAGCGATTCTGAAATCGGCATATACAGGCGAGACGGGCGACGGCATTATTTTTGTTACGCCTGTCGAGGATGTCATTCGCGTCCGCACACGCGAGCGGGGACCGGACGCTATGATGTACCCGGGTGATATTGATGAAAAGAAAAACCGGTGAACCCCATTCCATTTTTATCCTTTTACTATGGGGAAAAATAAAGACACTTTTGTGCCGCGACCTAGCTGGCTTTCAATCTCCATCCTCCCGCCGTGCGCTATCATAAGATGCTTAACAATTGATAGTCCCAGCCCGGTTCCGCCCAAATCGCGCGAACGAGATCGATCCACTCGATAAAAACGTTCTCCTAGCCGTTGAATTTCATCTTTGGGAACACCGATGCCCGTGTCACTAATCGATACTACTGTATAAGCACCAGCTTCATCAGTTTTGATGACGACATTGCCCGACTCCGGTGTAAATTTAACCGCATTATCTAAAACATTGACAAATATTTGCGTAAGCTTATCTTTGTCAGCTTTGATTTGATCAATATTTTCGCGCACATCGTTCTGAATAGTAATATTTTTTAACTTTGCTTTGGCTTCTACCAGAGAAATAACATTAGTTAAAGCTGCATGTAAGGAGACACTCTCGAAATTAAGTTTTGTTTCTTTCATTTCAATATTGGATATCGTCAGCAGATCTTCGACGAGGCGATTGAGTCTTTCGGCGTGCTTTAAAATTATATCAATAAATCTTTTCGTTTCCTCAATATTATTTATTGCACCGTCTTTGATTGTATCTAAATATCCAATTATCGCCGTAAGTGGCGTTTTGATCTCGTGAGTAACGTTGGCTACAAAATCAACTCGTATTTGTTCAAGCTTTTTAAGCCTGGTTACGTCGTGAAAGACAATCATGGTTTTTTCTTCATCGGGATGGCCATGAACCGTTGATATACTGACACTTAAGATAATCGGTTCTACAGTACCCATAGTAATTTCTCGAGACACATTCACGCGTGTTTCCTTGAATTCCAGAAAGGCTTTTTGCAAATCGACACTGCGGAAAGACTCCATAAGCGTTTTTCCGTTAACATCACCATATTGAATAGCCAGCATATTGCTTAAAACAGGACTGATAAATTCTATTAAATCCTGTTCATTGGTAATCAAAACACCTTCGTTCATGCTGGTAAACGCCGTCATTAATTTACTTTTTTCTTCATTGGCAATTCTGATTTTACTTTTCAGTTCTTCCACAA
>JQOA01000034.1 GCA_000753945.1 Smithella sp. D17
CTAGTGTAGTGTTACAATAAAATCTTTACAATGATTAATGTTTGTGCTATAAATTTCCTCATGTGGAATCCAGCCGAAAAGTTACCGATGACATTGGAGCAGCGCACAACATTGAAAGCTTGGGTAGGGGCCAGAACGAGCCCTCAGAGGACTGTGCTGCGTGCACGTATTTGCCTGTTGGCTGCAGATGGTTTGCCCAATATGATTATTGCACAAACCCTGAAGACCAGTCGTCCGACGGTTTTGCAATGGCGTAAGCGGTTTGAAGAGCGAGGGACGGAGGGACTGTCGGAAGATGCGCCTCACGGTCTGAGTTCCCGAGCACTGTCTGCTGAAAAGGTCAAGGAGATTGTGGAGGCCACTCTGCACACGACACCCGTGGATGCTACTCACTGGTCCACTCGTACCATGGCCCAGGTCATGGGTGTCAGCAATGCCACGGTCTCTCGTATTTGGGATGCACACGGATTGCAACCGCACCGTGTGGAAGGCTTTAAACTTTCTAAAGACAAACGGTTTGTTGAAAAGTTGACGGACGTTGTTGGAGTTTACATGAACCCACCGGACAAGGCCGTTATTCTGTGTGTGGATGAGAAATCGCAGATACAGGCACTGGATCGTACACAGCCAGGCTTGCCGATGAAGAGAGGTCGTTGCGGGACGATGACGCACGATTACAAAAGGAACGGTACCACCTGCCTGTTCGCGGCATTGAATGTGCTGGAAGGAAAGGTCATCGGTTCTTGTTATCCGAGGCATCGTAATATCGAATTCCGGAAGTTTCTGCGGCAGATCGACCGTGAAACTCCTAAAGATTTGGCGATCCACATGATTTTGGATAACTATGGTACGCACAATCATCCCATGGTCAAGACATGGTTGGAAAAGCACCCCCGCTTTCATTGCCACTTTACACCGACCTCATCCTCGTGGCTCAATCTTGTTGAACGGTGGTTTGGGGAAATTACCCGCAAACGTATTAGGCGTGGTGTGTTTAGTAGCGTTTCAGATCTGGTGTCTGCCATTGAAGAGTATATCCGTATAAATAATGAAAATCCGAAACCGTTCGTATGGACGAAAAAAGCGGATGTTATCTTGAAAAAAATCGCCCATTGTAAAGCCGTTACTGTAACATCACACTAGCAGCCATAGATGAACCTTCACCTATGACCCGAATCGGTCCCGGTGTCAAAGGTGCGATTAAACCAGAATTTCAGACTTCCTGATCTCGACGGAAATAGCGGAGGCACT
>JQOA01000035.1 GCA_000753945.1 Smithella sp. D17
TATCAAACGGATAGCGATCTACAGGCATTAAATCAGTTAGTTTTTGTCTCTTTGTCTGTTAACTTATCCGAAATGTAACCAAACAGGAGGCTGAGAGGTTTTGTGTACATCTTGTTTTTTCTTCTTTGGTTTGCTTTCAAAATTGCTGAGGGGACGTCAGTAGAAAGATAACGAATGCTGTCATCAATGTATTGGTAAACGGTTATTTTGTCACCATGCTTAATAGTGACTTTATAGCCTTTAAATTTATTTAAATAAGCATCTCTTGATGCCAGCCGTTCTTTGACCGATCCGGAAACAAGAATCATGTTCGCATCTCCGTAATTCATTATTCTTTGGGCGATATTGATGCCGCTACCGGCAAAATTTCTTTTGCCATTTATATCGGTAACTAAATTGTCATCATTTTCATTTATCCCGATTCTAACGTCAAATTTATGCGTCGGGTCTTTTTCTTTTTTATTATATTCGTTGATCAATTTCAAAATGTCCAAAGAAATACGGATATGAATATCGTATGGATTGGTAACATTTATAAGTCCGATACACATACCGTCACCGGTGGGAATATAAATCGCGTGATCGGTATCTATCTTGTATTCATTCGCAAGTTGTTCGACTATCTTATTTAAAGCTTGAATAACGGCTGTTTGACCTTCTACAGAATGAGTTGAATATTTGACGATGTCCAGAAATATATATTTTGCATAAACGGTTGAATCGTTTGCCATTAGTTTCTCCCTATAGTATGTTTGTCTGACAAGACGTTGCCTGCCGACCTTTGAAGCATAGAAATTTCAACCTTGTATGTCAAGAAATATTAGCCGCTTGTCCAGCCGCTGAAATATTAGCCGCTGAAGTGCTTCAAAGTAATACTCAACAGGATGTTGTCAAACGGCGAACTTGAAGTTTTTCTCGCCGAAAAGCCGCAGACAAGCATCTACTATATCCGGGTTATAAAGAATTCCCCTGTTTTTAGTAATTTCATTCAACGCTATATTAATGCCAAAGGCAGGGCGGTAAGGTCTGTGTGAAGAGATAGCTTCCACTACATCGGCTACAGCTAAAATCTGAGATTCCAGAAGAATTTGCTCTTCCGTTAATCCGTTTGGATAACCCGATCCATTTATGCGTTCGTGATGTTGCAGAATAATTTGAGCGACAGGCCAGAGAAAATCGATATCTTTCAGAATATTATAACCTGATTGAGAATGTGTTTTAATTAAACTAAATTCCAGCTCGGTCAATTTTGTTGGTTTGGCAAGAATCTCGGAAGGAATGGATATCTTGCCGATGTCATGAATCATACTGGCCATTCGGATGCCATCGATTTGTTCGTTGGTAAGTTTCATTTCCGACGCAATAGTTCTTGCCAGATC
>JQOA01000036.1 GCA_000753945.1 Smithella sp. D17
AAAAGACTTCAGAATATTATCATTAGGAACAACGACAGACCATGGTGCATAACTGGACTGCACCCCTTGGGTTACTCTCTATATCAAATGATAAGTCATAATTAACGATAGATTAATTATGAAATTAAAATATATCAATATTTCATTGATAAAAAACGATATTTCTTATATATTCTCTAAAATTAGAAAAAATGTTTTATTAAAAACAATTGTGCAGGTATCATGTATAAAAAAAAGTTTGGGATGTCAAAAATTGAGAAGTCGCCCGATATTCCCAGTCGGGTTACCAACCATATCATAGATCTTATCACGAAAGGCGCACTAAAGCCGGGCGATAAACTTCCCAGTGAACATGAAATGACCAAAATTTTCGGCATCAGCCGCATATCCCTGCGTGAGGGCCTGAAACTGTTGGAAGCCCGCGGTTACATCGAATCTCAGAACCGGCAAGGCAAGTTTATAAAATCTATGTTCGATGATCTACGCACTCCATTGATAGATCATCTCTCTGTTAGCCAGGAAAGCATGTGGGAATTATTATATGTGTGGCGCATTATTGATGCCGAGGCTGCCTATTTGGCGGCAAAAAGTGCCACTCTTGAACAGGTAAAACAGATTAAGCAACTATTCGAAGAAGCCCGGAAGATCGACGTGGATAAAATTGTTATCGCCCCAAAAGGTATAATAATATACACTCGTTTTTTTGATTTGCTGGCCAATACTACCGGCAATACTGTAGTTGTTCATCTGAGTAAGACTATAACTGACATTCTGCGTGAATACTTTCCAATCGTCCGCAATAGGCTTTCGGCAATTTCCGGATTTTCAAAAAATATTATAACTCAGTTAAAGAAAATTAGCGATGCCATAGAGAAACATAAGTCAGAGGCAGCCAGGATCGCGACCATCGAGCATATCAATTATATTGAAAAGTCTTTAAAAACCGCCCTTGGAGATAATGTAGCAATTCATCCTTAGCTTGATAACTGTTTGAATTCGAACCGCATGGAGGAAGAAGGTTCAACGAAGGTTTTTTATCCGAGCATTTTATGGGGTTCAATTGGTTTCCCGATTGTGACGGTTATTGTGCCGCGTCTGGGAAACAGGCTGACATCACGCAGCATGGAACGTGTGCCGCGAATCGCAACAGGAACAACCGGAACCTTAGCTTCCACCGCCGCCTCAAATGCCCCCATATGAAATGGACGAAGCCCCGGGATTCTTGTAAAAGTACCTTCCGCGAAATAGAGCAGGTTACGGTCTTCGCGTGCTGTAGAGGCAATGCGGCGGGCATCTTCCACTCCTTTTTGTTTGTCGAACCGCTCCGCATATTCCGCCCCAATGCGTTTCAGGAACACTCGTGCCAATAAACTTTTCTTCAATTCAGAGCCCGGTTACCTGCCCGGCGGATCTTTCTTTCCACTGGATGCTTTAAGAACAGTTCCCGGAGGTGCCAGAACTACTCGATTTTATCAATTATCGGACCACGATCAAGAGGCGGAAAGGCAAGTCCGACAGAACATTCCGCCAGACCGTATACGGGCATTAATGTCTCTCGCTTCCCAGCTTACGATAACATCCATTGATTTATCGGAATTAATATTTATTTGATTACTGACCATACCTGCCTATTCTCCGGCATGTTCCCGCGCGATCATCTTGCCCCGTTCTTCATTGACGAAAAGAACGATAACTAATGACATTAAAAAAAATACCAGACAGACAAGTATCGCCTTTTGCAAACCAAAAAGCGTTTGTAATAATCCCAAACCCATCAGTCCGACAATAGCCGAAAGACGACCGGTAAAACTCCATAAACCGAAAAACTCTCCGGCTTTTGTATCCGGTGAGAAAAGACCAACCATGGCACGGCAGGCGGATTGGGTTGACCCCAGGCCTAATCCGGCTATGAAGCCGACAACAAGGAAAACATGCGCTTCTTGCAGAGCAAATCCTGTCACGCTGTTTACAAAAGCGGTAACTTCAATGACCTCGTAAATCAGGCTTACGGAAACTACCCAGAGTACGAGCGTCAGAATAAATGCCGGTTTAGCTTTCCATCTGTCCTGAATGATACCAAAAAGAAATGCGCCTGCCGCTGCCGTAAACTGCGTTATGACAAACATTAATATCTGTGTGCTGCTTGACCATTTTATGATCTGGTCTCCGTAAATAAAAGCGAAGGCGATCACTATGGAGAGCCCCGCATAAGCGAAAAAGAATGATGCCAGAAGGATTATCAAATCTTTGTAATCCCGAATATCCAGAAAAGTTTTTTTCAATCGTTTCAGCCCGATAGTAATATAATTTTCATTCTTGGAGAGAGGTCTGGGAGCCGTCCGGTCCTTTACCCACAAAAATGTCGGAATGGCGGCTATCAAAAAAAAATAAACCTGTCACCGGTCCCACCAGCCGCAAATTTTGGAAATTTTCCGTTGTGTACACACCGGCACTCAGACCAAATATGACTACTGCTACAGATATGAGACCGCCAAAATATCCCAGGCCCCAGGCATAGCCCGAAATCTTACCGAGATCTTCAGGCGGACCAAGATCCGGAAGAAAACTGGAGACAAAAGACTCACTGTAGGAAAAACCGACATTGGATAGAATAATAAGCAGCATTCCCAAAATGATGTCTCCGGGACCAACGAAATAAAGAGATGCGGTAGCAATTACCGTGAGGATGTAGCTTCCGAAGAGAAACTTCTTTTTTAATCCTGTGTAGTCCATAATTGCGCCGAAGAGCGGCGCCGTAAGAAGCACAATCAGATAACTTATGGACAGGGAGATACTCCACAGAAGATTACCCAGCCTGTATTCCGGCCCGTCTCCAACAATGATTTTGGGAAATATGATGCAAAAGACAACCGTGATGATAACAGTCGTATAGGACGAGTTGGCAAAATCAAACATTGCCCAGCCGAATAGTTCTCTTTTTGAAGCCCTTTTGATTTCTGCCATAGAATAACCTTACGCAGGTTCTTTTATCATATGTAAATTTTGAGTTCAGTCTTTTTTTAATTATTTCCGATTGAAAGGTTGTCTATCTATCAAGGCTGATGATTTGAGAATAACAAAAATTATTTCATGATTCTTGTTTTATCAATGGATACCGGCCTGTTCCGGTATGACAATTGAAAGAAAAGACAATAATTTCTTATTTTATAACAAATTCAGACTTCCTGATCTCGACGGAAATAGCGGAGGCACT
>JQOA01000037.1 GCA_000753945.1 Smithella sp. D17
GATTTGTTCGTTGGTAAGTTTCATTTCCGACGCAATAGTTCTTGCCAGATCAGCCACTCTCCGTTGATGACCTGCCGTGTAGGGATCCCTTGTTTCCACGGTTACAGCCATTGCGTTAATAGTAGCGCCCAGAGATTTACGCAGGCGTTCGATGTTCTCCTGGCGTTCCTTTTCCATCTTTTTTCTATCGGTGATGTCTTGATCAATGCCCTGATAGTAAAGCAGGTTTCCCTGATCGTCCCGTATAACGTGCATATTGATGGATACCCATGTTTTACTGCCGTCTTTTCGGTAGAACTGAGCCTCATAACCTTTTACTGAACCTTCTTTTTCAATAATCTGAACTATCTTTGCCCGGTCTTCCGGGTGTACGTAGACTTGATGAGCAATGTCAGTAATATTTTTCACGACTTCTTCCGGTGATTCATATCCAAGTATATTCGCAAATGCCTGGTTTACTGTAATATGGCGACCTTCGGCAGTTGATTGGAAGATTCCTTCTTGAGCATCTTCAATAAGATGTCGATATTTTGCTTCGTTTTTCCGAAGTGCTTCTTCAGCCAGCCTACGCTCAGTAATATCGCGTACAATTCCTCTAAATCCTGTTGGTTTGCCTGATAAATCTTTGAGCAACGATACAGATGCTTCAATGTGTCTTTTAGTTTGGTCTTTTCTTATAATCTGCCAACCGAATTCCTTAGCTGGTTCCCCTGTTTTATAGACTTGATTAAGAACATGAAAAAGTTTTTTTGAGCCTTCTTCATCTGTATATTGCCGGTTATTCATACCCGTCATTTCTTCCGGGGAATATCCAAAGATTCGGCATAATGAACCGTTGAAAAAGGTAAAATTGCCTGCAAGATCGACTTCGTAATAACCGTCTTCGATATTTTCCAGAATATTCCGGTATTTTTCTTCACTTTGGAACAGCGCTTGTTCCATCTGTTTTCGTTTGTTTCTTGAATCGGCTTCGTCTAATTCTCTGGCTATGGCTGGACAGAGACGGGACATATTGTTCTTCATGATATAATCCTGAGCGCCCACGAGCATGCATTCCGCAGCCGTGTCTTCGCCGATCTTGCCGGATATAATGAGTATAGGAATATCGATGTTTGTTTCTTTTAATAAGGCAATGGCTGAAG
>JQOA01000038.1 GCA_000753945.1 Smithella sp. D17
CAGCCGGTGCGCTGCGAACCCCCTTAAAATTCGTTACCTGCAACTGTTGCATAAAAAAACAAAACTGCAAAACTAATTATGGCAAAGACCTCAGTTCTTATAATTTTGACTATTGTCACTATTGTTTCGGGATTGACTTCCGCTGCATGGGCTGTCGACAAGCCGCACGGAGACGATGCAATCATCGAAATAATGCCGGGCGATATGAGCTCTACGGTCAGCCCTTATTTATTCGGTTCAAACATACGCTGGCTGTGGAATGCGGACGGCGCATGGGACAGGAAGAAAAAGGTTGTGAACGATAATGTGCTCAATGCATTGTTAGAGCTTAAGCCGACAATAATGCGGTATCCGGGAGGCAGCGAAGCGAATAGATATAATTGGCAGGCCGGTGTCGGACCGGTACAATTAAGAACAATGCTTGTCGGCGTGGATGGCAAGGACGTCAGTTACTTCGGCACTGATGAATTCCTCGGGCTATGCAAGCAGATTGGGGCCGAGCCTATTATTACGGCTAATGCTGCGACATTAACTGAGCGTGATGCTGCTGAGTGGGTGAAATATACTAACTCCCGAAAAAGCAACGATTTGATGAAAGTAAAATTTTGGGAAATCGGCAATGAACCTGATGGGGAAGGGATTACAAGCACGCAATATGCTGAAAAAGTCAACCTGTTTGCGAGCGCTATGAAAACGGCGGATCCCGGCATTCGAATCGGTGCGGCCGTTTCGGACAGAAGTGGTCCGGACGCTGCTAAATGGGATTCACCTCTTCTGCAAGCGGCAGGGAAGAATATAGACTTTATAACACCTCACTTTTATTCAACATTCAATTTGGGATGGGCTTTTTATGGGAATGAAACCAAATGGGTTGAGTTCAAAGCCGATTCAGATGGCACATATATGCTTGAACTTATCGCAGAGGGAACGCCTGCGGATGGCGGTTGGCCTATTATTGTGATTAAAGCAGACAAGTCGGTAGTCGGCGAGCTTATCGTGGATTCTACGGTTTGGCGTACATATAAGATCCCCGTGAATCTTAACGCAGGCATGAACAGGATTTCGATTTCATATATTAATGATCTTGTATCAAAAACCGGCGAAGACAGAAACTGTTTCATCTACGATATGGTTGTCACAAAAGGGGGGGAATGGTATCTATCAGTTGTTTAACGATGATAATATAAGCAATGCTGTTTTCGGAACGATTAATGAACATGAGGCACGTCTGAGAAACCTGAAAAATATTTTAATGGCTGCGCCGAAGAAAGACATTAAAATCGCAATTACGGAATACAATGTTATATATAATAATCGCGGATCTTTGCCTGATGGATATCGTTCCCGGTTCGACGAGATATCCAATCTGAGATCCGCCCTCTTCGTTGGTGATCTGCTTTCGCTTTTCATAAGGGAGGGTGTATGGATGGCCAACTTCTGGCTCCTCATGGGAGAGATGGGCAACCTCCAGGTGTCTGGTGATAAGATATCCTATCGGCCATCCTATTATGCACTCAAGATGTTTCGCGAACATGCGGGACAAAGACTTTGCTCCAATTCGGCGCAGGTGTCCAAAATGGACAGTGTTCCACTTGGCAACTACCCTGCATACAAAGATATACCGATTCTTGGAGTGACTTCAACAGTCGACCGCAGTGGGAAAATCACCGTTTCAGTTATAAACAGGTCCCGATCAACGGATATCAATTCGACAATTCGGATAAAGGGCGGCAGCGACGGCTATCTTCGCAAGGCAACGGTACTTGCCGGAGAGAGCATGGAAGCGGACGGCAAATATCGCGGCGCCATTACATATCATTCGACAGATACTGTGGCCGGTCCAAACGAATTCAAATATTTATTTCCAAAGCATTCCATTGTGCAAATAGAACTGGTTCCGCACAGCACAAAATGAAGCCGACCATGAATAGAAATGAAACCATAACATGAAAGTCCTGATGGCCAATAAGTTTTTTCATCTCAACGGAGGTTCCGAACGTGTATTCTTTCAGGAAAGAGAGCTCCTTCAAAAAAAGGGAATAGCCGTAATTGATTTTTCCATGCAAGACCGGCGCAATTTCGATTCAGTCTATGCCGGATTATTTGTTGACAATATCAACTATGAGTCCACAGAAGGATTTTCCCGCAAACTGAAAACAGCGCTTTCTTTCATTCATTCCGCCGAAGCAGTGAGAAAATTGGAAAAACTTCTGACGCAAGAACGTCCGGATGTCGCCCATCTCCACAATATCTATCATCAGCTTACGCCCTCCATAATCACGGTCCTAAAAAGACACGGCATTAAGGTGGCCTTGACCCTTCACGACTATAAACTGCTTTGTCCGTCATATCTAGCTTTAAACCATGGGCATATCTGCACGGCATGCAATGGCAAGGCTTTCTGGAAATCGGTAACACACCACTGCCAAGACTCAAGAATGCAGGAGCTTCTGTTAGCGGGCGAGGGGTTGTGGCATCTGTGGCGGCGTAGCTATGAAGCGGTCGATGTCTTTATCGCGCCCAGCCAGTTTCTCGCCGATTTGACCAGCAGGAGAATTCCACAAGAAAAAATTCACATCCTTCGCAATGGGATTAACCTTGATGAATACTCATCACCCTATGCCGATAGAGGGTATATCCTGTATTTTGGCCGTCTCTCCAAAGAGAAAGGCATCAGAACCCTTCTGGAAGCCCATAGCAAACTGAACAGCGCCATCCCTTTGCAAGTGGTTGGTTCCGGCCCGCTTGCGGAGTCGCTGCAATCCGCTTATCCTGATGTTCAATTCATCGGCTATAAAACTGGAACAGAACTTCATGATCTCATCAGAGAAGCGGCTTTGGTTGTTGTCCCATCCGAGTGCTACGAAAATTGCTCTATGTCTGTCCTCGAAGCGATGGCGTCTGGCAAAGCGGTTATAGGTTCAAATCTTGGTGGACTTCCGGAACAGATTGAGGACGGCGTATCAGGGTTTTTGTTTGAGCCAGGCAATGCGCATGACCTAGCGGAAAAAATGAACCGCCTGATGCAAGACAGGGCGTTAAGACAGGATATGGGAATGGCCGGCAGAAAAATTATTGAAGAAAAATTCTCGCTCCACGAACATGGAGATAAACTGATCTGCATTTACAGGCAGCTTTGTAATTAATCCTGAAAGTACACCCTGAAATTTGGAGATAAATAGCATGGAAGCCTGTTTAATTGTTACATACCGGTGCAATGCCAGATGCTGCATGTGCAATACATGGCAACACCCGACGGAAAAGGAAAAGGAATTCCCACCCTCTTTAATCAACCGGATTCCCGGTAATCTGAATTTTATCAATATCACCGGCGGCGAACCGTTTCTTCGTGATGACCTTGAAGCAATTATCACTGCCGCCCTGCAAAAAACAAAACGCCTGGTTGTCAGCACAAACGGATACCTTACAGAAAGCATTGTAAACATCGCTAAAAAATTTGGCAACAAGATCGGAATCAGAATTTCTATAGAAGGTTTGCCGGCGGCTAATGATGAATTGCGCGGAATTAAGAACGGCTTTGATCATGGTTTGCGAACTCTTTTGATTCTCCGCGATATGGGTATCAGGGACATTGGCTTTGGGATTACCGTATCTGATAGAAATGCCAAAGATATGATCGATCTATATCGTCTCGCGGCTGCTATAGGAGTTGAATTTGCTACGGCGGTTACACATAATTCATTTTATTTTCATAAAGCTGATAATTATTTCGTGGATCAGGGGATGGTCGCCGGTGAATTTGAAAAAATATCTTATGAATTGCTCAAAACGAACAGGCCCAAAAATTGGTTTCGCGCCTACTTTAATATGGGACTGGCCAATAAAGTAAAAGGCGGCGACAGACCTCTGCCCTGTGAGGCCGGCACGGATGTTTTTTTTCTTGATCCCCACGGGAATATCCTGCCCTGCAACGGCTCGGATGCGCCGCTGATTATGGGTAATCTGCACGAGCAATCCTTCGATGAAATATGGCAGGGGCAGCATGCTGTCAAGATCAGAAACCACATAAAGAATTGTACGAAACAGTGTTGGATGATCGGCTCGGCGGCACCAGCCATGAAGAAGCGCATCTGGGTGCCTGGTTGGTGGGTGGCAAGAAACAAGCTGAGGATGATGCGCTACAAAGACGACGGCTGTCGTCTCGACCAGGTTGGTCGTTAAGAATGAAGATTATAATAAAACTTTATAATTTATATTATTATGCTGCTGGTGTTGGGTTTCTTTTTCTGGCGAAGATAAAAAATGTGATTCAGGGGTATTCTTCACCTAAACCATATTCCATAAACGACTATAAGAAATGTATTGAATATGACATTGAAGTGGTTGATCGGTGGCTTACTCATCTTCTTGATTATACCAACAAAAGTGGCTCGCTTATCGATAAGAATGTTTTAGAATTGGGGCCTGGATCTGATCTTGGCATCGGTCTGTATCTCTTATCAAAAGGCGTGTCGCAATATAATGCTATTGATGTTAATAATCTGGCAGAGAAGGTGTCCACTCAATTTTATGACCATTTTTTTAACCACTTGAAAGAACTTAATAGCAGCATAGATATTTTCTTCCTTAAAGATCAACTAGCAAAGACACGAAATGGTTCACATGACAAGTTGAATTATGTCTGTCATGAGGGATTTAGCCCAACTTTAACCCTATTTTCATAAAAAGCAACA
>JQOA01000039.1 GCA_000753945.1 Smithella sp. D17
GGGTGGGGGATTTTGACCCGGCCACGGGTGGGGGATTTTCAAGTGGCCATCCGGGCCCTGAATTGATGAATAATCAGATAATATGGCTTAATGCAGCCCAAGTCGGCTATGCATTTATAGGAATGTTTAATTCTCCTGATATAACAGCAATGCTCAGAGGCCTTGATGGTACAGAGCCATACTGGCTTAGGGTTATTGAGTATTGTACTAAAGGTTGTCTGCAATCTATGCTCGATGAGTATCTTCATATTCTTCGTGAATCCCTTGGACTGATAGATAAATTGGACGAAGAATCTATTAAAACAATTACAACAGCAATGCGGGAGTCAATGTCGCTTCGTACAGCCAGCTTAAGCGTTGATAGTATTGATAATACGACTCTTCAAAAAAAAGGAAGGTTCGAGAGTTTCGGGCGGGTTCACTTCGCGGTTAGATTTGGTGATGAAAAAGGGGATGATGGCAATATTGTCACACGGTCCGATCAGGTTAGAAATTCATTCAATTCTCCATTCTGGCCATTTGTGTTGGCAACAACTTCGATAGGACAAGAAGGATTGGATTTCCACCAGTATTGTCATGCGGTTGTTCATTGGAATTTACCATCTAATCCAGTTGATCTTGAGCAGAGAGAGGGTAGGATTCACCGTTATAAGAATCATGCGGTACGGAAAAATGTTGCCAAGAAATACGCCCCATTAATAAGAAATGAATTCAAAGGTGATTTATGGGAAGAGATGTTTTTATGTGCTGAGAAAGAGTATGGGGAGAAATTTGATGACATTGTACCATACTGGGTTCTACAAGGTGATTCGTATATTGAACGCCATATTCCTGCGCTCCCTTTAAGCCGAGAAATAGATAAAAGCATCTTGCTTAAAAGGTCGCTTGTAGCTTATCGAATGGTATTTGGACAAACACGACAGCAAGATATTGTTGAATATTTAATGTCAAATTTTAAGGAAGAAGACATAGAAGCAATAAGTGAACAGTTGAAGATTGATTTAACTCCGACAAAATAATTGAAAATGCGCGTTTGCATTTCCTCTGACCCTAGGAGGCCGTCCGAGAACTCCATCTTTTAAAACCAGCTTTTTGTCCGAAAACTCCCCAAAATGACAAAATCACCTCTTGAAAAAGAAATTTCGTCACCGGACAAAAATATTTTCGGCAAAAATGAGTTCTACCTCCCCGAATGGAGCAGCATCCGTGGATGTCACCCCGCTAATAAACTGCTTGGGGAATCAATCTGCCCTGTTTTAAGGAGACGACCTTCTGTTTGATGGCATGAACAATCTTTTTAATGTTGTGTGCCGCACATATCAGGGAAAACTCGCCACCTGCTCGCATGATTCCCCGTACACTGAATCCCCGAAATCCCAGGTTCGCCTTTAGCTGACCAAAGACGGGTTCAACGATGGTCTTTCGTTCCTTGTATATCTTTTGTGATTCTTCTTGCTTCATCTTCTCAAACATTGCCTGGCAAGGGGTTCTTTATCGTCAGTGGTAATCGTTCGCCCGGAACCGTCTTTTGACTTGCAACACCGGCCCCTGTAGGCGCAGGCATCACAATCAGCGCTTTTTGCCTGATAGATACCCAAAATTAGGGCAAAAACCATGAACTTGGGCTAAAGAGACGGTACGGGTACTCGAAGAAAAACTCTCTCACAATAATGATCCATTCAAGTTTGATGAAAAAACCGGAACATTTATTAATTCCGCTGACGGTCTACGCTATTGCGCAAAATGCAAAGCAAAAAACAATTTGTCCCCATTAAAAAATGGCTCTTATGGTTGGGAGTGCCCTGTTTGCGATTCCAAATTTTCCGATCCAGAGAGACCAAGGTCTATGGGCGTACGTGTGTCACGTGGATAAGTACAAGCCCCTAATCGGGTAAGGGGGAGTTTTTCTCTCCCCCTCCCCACACCACCCGGCGTGCGGGTCCGCACCGGGCGGTTCCCAAAGACAAGCGGACCGTAGTCGGCAATGTATTTGTCAATATCCGGCGGATATGATGCTTGCAAATAACCACCGGATTGATATGTCAAGTTTTGTTTCATCATGAAAAGTTTGCCAATCATCAAATCAAATTAATCGAGTGTTATGTTCATCAATCTTTTAATCTCTAAAACCAGTATGCTGTCCCCGGATTTCTTCAGCGTCTGTGATTTTCATCAAGGGCCGCTTGAGCCATAACATCATACACACAGGTATTATCGATATATTTCCCGCTCCAGCTCGCATCGAGATTGTAAATCTTTTTAAGATTGGAATCCTTCCCAACCACACATTTCTCGAAGAATTCGCTGGATGCTCCTCGGGCATAGAAGGGAACCAGGGAATTGGTGTGGCTACCGGAGTGATACCAGACATCAGGGAGTTCACCCGCTCCGTTATTTTTCACATGCGCATAATCTACGCCATGTGTGAAGATACCGTCACCATTGACATCAAAAAAAGTGGCGCCAGACAAACGGCCTTCGCCCCAGAGATAGCCGCACTCATGGTCAGCCGTAACAATCAGCAGCGTATTGCTCCAATTATTACCATTGGTATTGCGGTCGAGATACTCAACAACGGACTGGACGGCTTTGTTGAAATCAATCTGCTCTTCAATCATCCTGCCGGCCAAATTGGCGTGGTTAGCCCAGTCAATGGCACCTCCCTCGATCATAACGGCAAAGCCCTTCTTATTATTATCAAGAACATTCAAGGCCGCTTTGGTCATGGTCGCCAGATCGGGCATATCGGCATTCATAGGAGTGGAATAAGGCAAATCCTTGCTGTTAGGAGCACCCAACCCGGTGCGGTTATACTGCAATGTGTCATAGGCAGGGGGCATACCGAATACAAAATCGGGCGTGGGACCAGTTGCCAATTTTTTGAATTCTTCTTTTGTTGTGATCAGTGTCCAGCCATTAACGCCTGCAACCAGATCTGCCCAATGCGCCTCTTCTCCGATATTCCCGTATTTCGGAGTCTGCGGACAAGCATTGTTATCATAAAAGGGATTGCCGGCACCCATGACGACCGTCAGATTTTCATTATAATTTTCAGCATCATAGAAAGCGTTATTGGCATTAGGATTGCTGCCGTAAATGGCTTCCTTGGCCATTTCACCGTATTTGTTTCGGGAAATATTGTGACCAAATACCGCAACCGGTGTAGCGTGAGTCCAGTTGACAGTTGAAACGGCACCGATGCTTTTGCCAGCCTTGGTGGCCTTTTCGAAAAAAGTCTCCAGTGCTCCGTTTTCCGGCGTGTAATTTACTTCGTTATCATAAATTTTTACACCGGAGTACAAAGACGTAGCAGCAGAGGCGGAATCGGTTGCCCCGCTCATGGCATAGGAGAAATTTTCAGCCATCTTTGTTGGATCGTAAGGCGCACCTGTGTACCCGCCGCGTTTGCCTGCTGAGTTGGTCTGCATGCCGTACTTGTGGCCGAAGCGTTCATACACTGCCTTTTTTCCGGTGTAGTAGTCGGTAGCCCGGACCGTATTGAAACCCTGTCCATCGCTGATCATCAAAATCACATTTTTTGCTTCCCGTCCGTTGGCCAAGGCCATTGACGCCGACGCAAGCATGAATGAGCCGGCTACCAATCCAATCAACATTTTTTTAACTTTACTAACACCAAATTTCATTAGCATTACCTCCTGAAATAATCTTGCTGTTCGTATTTCTTGACTTGTTTGCGCACATTACATTTATACTGTGACGCACGCTCTCTTCTTCAATATAAGAAAAATGCCTTTTCGAGGAATGCCGCTTGTTGAAAAGCTCCTGATTATTTTTTGCTTCCTGCCTTTAAATAAAAACAACCCAAATGCTTTTTCATTGAACATTCTTTGAGCGGATACGAATTGAAGCGCATTCACACTATACCGGCATTTTAATGCGCATATGCTATCATTGATGTGTTACGGGGATATTAAAGTCAGATTAAGATTTTGTAAAAAATGACGAAAAGGGGACGACGAAAAGGGGACTCAATAGTGTTCGGCACATAATATGCTTTGGCTGATAGATCATATCGGGGGGCGCTGAAAAAGGCAGTCATAATTGGGATTATGGATGCAAGAGGTAAAGCAGGGTCTTTGTGAAAAACACGCAAGGATAAAGAACTGGAAAAAAGGCGCAGCAAAC